>JACCUL010000376.1 GCA_013811855.1 Acidimicrobiia bacterium | reverse complement strand
GCGTCGGCTTCGGCGCTGTCGTCCGCCTCCGTGGTCTCGGTGTCGGCCTCGGCGACGTCAGCGAAGCCCTGGATCTCGGTGTCCTCGGTGTCGGTGTCGGTGTCGACCGCTTCGGTCTCGACGACGTCGGTCACCGACTCATCGGTTGTGTCAGCGTCGGTGATCGTGTCCTCGGCGGTCGAGTCGCCGTCACGCAGGGACTCGGCCCGGGTGCGGCTGCGCTGCACGCGCTCGGCGCGGGACTGAGCGGTGCTACCGGCCCGACGGCGAGCCGTCGGCGACGACGCCTGCTGGCGAGCCTGCACCACTTCGAGGCGGGCGTCGGAGAGACGGGCCACCACGATGGTGATGTGGCTGGTGCGCTTGCGGATGCGGCTGGCGCGACCACGGGCCCGGGGACGGAACCGCTTGAGGGTCGGGCCTTCGTCGGCGAAGGCGGCAAGCACGTACAGCTCGTCGGCGTCCTGAGCGTCGTTGTGCACGGCGTTGGCCACTGCGCTGGCGAGCACCTTGCGGACGTCGCGGGCGGCGTCACGCGTGGTGAACTGCAAGATCTCGTCGGCGCGACGGACGTCGACGCCGCGGATGAGGTCGAGCACGACGCGGGCCTTGGAGGCCGATCCGCGCAGGTACCGGGCCGTGGCCTTGGTCGTCCGGCGGTCGCCGACGAGCAGCGCCCCCTCGTTGAGCTTCGGTCCTGTCATCGCCGAGCGCCCCTCTCCTGCCCGGCGTGGTACCGGAAGGTGCGCGTCGGGCTGAACTCGCCGAGCTTGTGGCCGACCATCGACTCGGTGACGTACACCGGAACGTGCTTGCGGCCGTCGTGGACGGCGATGGTGTGGCCGACCATGTCGGGGATGATCGTGGAGCGGCGCGACCAGGTCTTGATGACCCGGCGCTCGCCGGCGGTGTTCTGCTCGTCGACCTTCTTCAGCAGGTGGTCGTCGACGAACGGGCCCTTCTTCAGGCTGCGGGACATGGATTACCTCCGACCCCTGCCGGAGCGGCGCCGGCGGACGATGAGCGACTGCGACGACTTGTTCTTGTCGCGGGTGCGGCCCTCCGGCTGCCCCCACGGCGACACGGCCGGGCGACCACCGGACGTGCGACCCTCGCCACCGCCGAGTGGGTGGTCGACCGGGTTCATGGCGACGCCACGGGTCTGCGGGCGGACGCCCTTCCACCGGTTGCGGCCGGCCTTGCCGATCTTGACGAGCTCGTGCTCGGCGTTGCCGACCTCACCGACGGTGGCCCGGCAGTCGATCGGCACCCGGCGCATCTCGGTCGACGGCATGCGCAGCGTCGCGAAGTCGCCGTCCTTGGCGACGAGCTGCACGGCGATGCCGGCCGAGCGGCCGATCTTGCCGCCCTGGCCCGGGCGCATCTCGGCGTTGTGCACGACCGTGCCGACGGGGATGTAGCGCATCGGCAGGGCGTTGCCCGGCTTGATGTCGGCGCCCTGGCCGCTCACCACGTGGTCGCCGACACCGAGCCCGCGGGGAGCGAGGATGTAGGCCTTCTGGCCGTCGGCGTAGTGCAGCAGGGCGATACGGCAGGTGCGGTTGGGGTCGTATTCGATGGCCGCGACCTTGGCGGTGACGCCGTCCTTGGTGCGCTTGAAGTCGATGATGCGGTACTGCTGTTTGTGACCGCCGCCGCGGTGACGCGAGGTCTTGCGACCGTGGACGTTGCGGCCCCCGGTCTTCGGCTTCGGGGCCAGCAGCGAGCGCTCCGGCGTCGTCTTGGTGATCTCGGAGAAGTCCGAGACGGTCTGGAAGCGGCGGGCCGGGCTGGTCGGCCTGCGGGATCGGATGCCCATGACGACCTCAGTTCTCGAACAGCGGGATCTCGCCCGCGGTCAGGGTGACGATGGCCCGCTTGGTGTCGGGCTTGGTGCCGTGGCGGTTGGTGCCGCGGGTGCGGCGGCGCTTGCCCTTGCGGTTGAGCGTGTTGACCTTGCTGACCTCGACGCCCCAGATGGCCTGGACGGCGTCGCGGATCTCCGGCTTGCTGGCCGACGGGTGCACCACGAACGTGTAGACGCCGCTCTCCATGAGGGCGTAGCTCTTCTCCGACACGACGGGAGCGAGGATGATGTCGCGGGGATCTTTCATTCTGAGTGGTCTCCTTCGCTCGAAACTCGCTCAGGCGACTCCGGCTGCTCGCTGGCGCTCGCGACGCCGGCTTCCGTGTCATCGTCGCTGCGGTCGGGGGCCGAAGCGGTCACTTCGTTGCCCTCATCGCTGCGAACACCTTCGGCCGGGTCCATCGCATGGATGGCGACGTCGTCCTCGACCAGCGGCGCCGTTGCGCGGCTCGTCGGCAGGTTGTCGCTGGTGAAGACGATCCAGTCGTTGCACAGGACGTCGTAGGCGTTCAGCTCGCCGGACTTGATCAGCTGGACCTCGGGGAGGTTGCGGAACGAGAGGGCGACGGGGGCGTCGAGGCGGTCGACGACGACGAGGGCGCGGCCCTCGACCCCGAGGGCGACGAGTGCGGCCTTGGCGGCACGGGTCTTCGGAGCGGCGAAACCCCAGTCGTCGACGACGACGACCCTGCCGTCGGCGGCCCGGTCGGACAGCGCCGAGCGCAGGGCCAGACGGATCATCTTCTTCGGCGTGCGCTGGGCGTACGAGCGGGGCTTGGGCGCGTGGGCGAGGCCGCCCCCGGTGTAGTGCGGCGAGTTGGTCGATCCCTGGCGGGCGTTGCCCGTGCCCTTCTGGCGGTACGGCTTGGCGCCGCCGCCGCGGACGTCGCTGCGGGTCTTCGTGCTCTGCGAGCCGGACCGCCGGTTGGCCAGCTGGGCCGTGTCCACCTGGTGCATCAGGGGCACGTTGGGCTGGACGCCGAACACGGCGTCGTCAAGCTCGACGGTGCCGGCCTTCTTGCCCGCGGTGTCCTTCACGGTGATCTGCGCCATCAGCCCTCCCCGACCGGCGACTTGACGGCGTTGCGGACGACGACGACGCCGCCCTTGGGCCCCGGGACCGAGCCCTTGACGAGCAGCAGGTTGCGCTCGGGGTCGGACTCGACGACCTCCAGGTTGAGCGTCGTGACCTGCTCGTTGCCCATGTGGCCGGACATGCGCACACCCTTGAACACGCGGCCGGGGAACGAGCACGACCCGATCGCGCCGGGCGCCCGGTGGTGCTTGTGGTTGCCGTGGCTGGCGCCCTGGCCCTTGAAGTTGTGGCGCTTCATCGTGCCGGCGAAGCCCTTGCCCCGGCTGACCGCGGTGACGTCGACCTTGGAGCCGGGGGCCACGGTGTCGACGGCGATCTCCTGGCCGACCGTGTACCCCTCGACGGAGTCCAGCCGCAGCTCGACGAGGCGCGTGCCGGCGACGACGTCGGCCTTGGCGAAGTGCCCGGCCTCGGGCTTGTTCAGCTTCTTGGCGTCCCGGTGGCCGTAGGTGACCTGCAGGGCGCTGTAGCCGTCACGCTCGGGCGTCTTGACCTGCACGACGCGCATCGGCTCGACACGCAGGACCGTCACCGGGACGATCCGGTCGTCGACCCACTTCTGGCTCATGCCGACCTTCTCGCCGACGATCGCTGTGGTTGCCATGGCGGCTGTTCCTCGTGATTGCGTGCAAATGCTCCGCCGGCCGGAGCCATGCGGAGCATCGGGATGGAGTTGTCGCCGTGCGGTCCCCGCACCGCACGCAGCGGCGGATCGGGCGCACACGGACATCGGTTGCGAAGCGGTCCGAACGGTGCCGGGAGAGGCCTCCCGAGCACGAAGAGGTGAGGCTAACGGCGCCCCGGCAGGGCCACAACCTGCAGGAACGGGTGCGTCGGGCCGTCAGTCCGGGCGTTCGGCCAGTACGACGTCGAAGGACTGCTCATCGCCGTCGCGGACGACCACCACGACCACCATGTCGCCGGGTTCGCGGTCGCGGATGGCGGCGATGACACCGGCGGCACCGGCGGTCGTCGCGTCGTCGACCTCGACGATGACATCGCCGTCCTCCAGACCGGCGTCGGCGGCCGGCGAGTCGGCTTCGACGGACGTGACCAGGGCACCCTGGCCGCCGTCGCGACGGTCGTCCAGCGAGATGCCGAGGAACCCCTCGAGTCGCGGCTCACCGCCGGACCGCTCGCGCAACACCTCGAGCACGGACTGCACCTCGGTCGCCGAGATGGCGAAGCCGACGTTGGTCGCCGCCGTCGTGGCGTCGCTGCGGGCCACCGCGGTGTTGATGCCGATGACCAGTCCCTCCCGGTCGACGAGCGGTCCGCCCGAGTTGCCCGACGAGATGGCGGCATCGGTCTGGACGAGCCGGTCGAGCGCTCCGCTCTCGGTGATGATCGTGCGATCGAGCGCCGAGACGATGCCCGTCGTGACGGACGGCTCGCCGTCGAGGTCGAGGGCGAAGCCGATGGCGACGACCGGGGTGCCCAACGCAATGTCCTCCATCGAGGCGAACTCGGCCGGCGCCAGGTCGCCGACGTCGATCGACAGCAGCGCGAGGTCGTTGCCGCTGTCCAGCGCCAGCACCTCGGCCTCGGTCGGCTCGGTCTCCCCGGCCAGCCGCACCCGCACCGCGGTGGCGTCCTCGACGACGTGGGCGTTGGTGAGGATCTCGCCGTCGGCGCCGACGATCACACCGGTCCCGACCGACTCGCCAATGGCGTCGGCGCCGGCGTCGATGGTGGCGCTGATCGTGACCACGGACGGTCCGATGACGTCGGCCACTGCACCGACGTCGAGCCCATCGGCTCTGGCCACCTCGGCGGCGCCGTTGGCCCGTGCCGCCGCCGACTCGCGATCCTCGCCGTCGGAACCACCGGTCAGTGCCAGCGTGAGCGCCACGCCGGCGGCCAGCCCGGCGGCGGCGAGCGCGGTCAGCAGGGGCCAGCGGCGACCGTCACCCGATCCCGAGCGGCTCGGCGGCGCCGGCGGCACCCCCGGCGCAGGAGGTGGCAGCACCGGCATCCCCCTTGTCTACCGGCACGAGCGCGCCCCGCCCCCGCAGGCACGGGAGGATCAGTCCGCGGCGCGCAGCCCGAGGCCGACGTCACCGTTGGTCAGCGTCAGCCGGCCGGCCTCGATCTCGAAGGTGACGGTGCCGTCGAGCACGGCCATGACGGCCCCCTCCGTCGATCCGGCGTCGCGCCGGCAGGCCTTGAGCGTCGTGATCAGGTCGCCGAACGTGATCTCGCTGCCGTCGAGCTCGTACGGTCCGCCGCCGTCGTTGCAGCCGTTGAAGAAGCCCACCTCGCCGTCGGTGAACGTGAACGTCGGCAGGCCGGCGCCGGCTGGCACCGACGACACGGTGTCACCTGAGATCAGCGAGTCGACCTCCCACTTCGTACCCTCCAGCGGTCGATCGGGATCGGCCGTCTCCTGGTCCTGCAGCGTCAGCGTGCCGCCGTCGCCGGCGAGGGTCAGCACGTCGCCGTCGACCGCGAACGTCGGGCTGGACGCGAGAAGATCGGCCAGCCACGTGTCCTGCTGCATCAGTGGTTCGGCGCAGGCCATCTCGGTCTGCCACATCGGCTCGACGACGAGGCGGTCGCCGTCGAGCAGCCACACCGAGCCGAGCTGGTTGCACCCACCGCTAGCCCCGATGCGGGTGCCGTCGAACGTGATCGTGATCGTGCTGCCGTCGACGAGTGTGAACCCGGCGGCGCCGGTCGACAGGAACGTGTGCCCGGCCAGCGGATCGGGGTAGCCGGGCTGGCCCCCGATGCCCGGCGTGGGGTCCGGGCCGCCGGGCTGCGAGCCGGTGGTCGGCACCGTCGAGCCGGTGGGGGGCACCGTGCCCGGTGTCGTGGTGCCCGGCACCGTCGAACCGGGGACGGGTGTACCTGGCGTCGTGCCGGCGACCGTGGGTTCGGACTGGGATCCCTCGTCCTCGCCGCAGGCCGTGAGGCCGAACGCGACGAGAACGGCGGGCAGGAGCAGTGCGGGCTTCATGGTCCTTCGACGTCGCGACTCGACCGCTGGTTCCTGACGGGTCAGGCGTAGGAGGCGGTTCCAACGGACTGACCGCTTGCGTCGGGAGATTGGCGATACGTATCGCCAATATCGCGACGCAGACGACCTCATCGGCGCCAGCCGGCGGCGGCCAGGCGCGATCGCATGGTCGCAACGACGCCGGCCTCGTCGTCGAGTTGGACCCGGGTGCACTCGTAGACACGGCGGCCGAGGTCTTGGAGCTCGTTGCGTCGTTGGGCGTCACGGGCTCGTTCGGCGTCGGAGGTGTGGCCGACGCGTCCGGACACCTCGACGACGAGGTCGTAGGCGTCGAAGGAGAAGTCGACCCGGGCGACGGTGCGGCGGTCTCGGCGGTGCACGATCTGCGTCGCCGCCCGCGGCAGGCCAGCGCGGCGCATGATGGCCAGGAAGCGCCGTTCGATCGGTGTGTGCCCGCCGCTGTCGAGGAGCAGTTCGTCGAGCAGCCGGGCGCCCCAGCGTCCCGGACCGCGCAGTGCGGCGAGACGAGCCCGAAGCACCGTCGGTGCCGTGGACCCGCCGCGCACGGCAGAGTCGATCGCCGCTTCGAGTCGCCGCCGGGGATCTTGACGCGGGCCAGGTCGATGATCGTGCGGGTTGCGCTGGTGCAGGGCAGACCGTCGATGCGGACCTTGTCAATGGGTGCCAGCACGTTGGTGGTGTGCACCCGGAGACCGACGTGTCCGCGGCGTGCTCGGGGCACGGTGAACTCGAGGACGTCGGGCCGACAGCGGTCGAAGCCGTGGATCCGGGCCGCTGCCTCGTGGCTGAGCACGGCGTCGGGGCCGAGGGCGAGCAGTCCGATCTGCTGGCGTTGGGCGATCGTGGCCGGGGCGCCGACCACGACGTAGACGCCCGGGGCGCCGGGCATCAGGCGGCCGTGGGCAGACGGCGGTGCGGACCTGCGAGCGGGTCAGCTCGAAGCCGGCGAGCTGGGCGAGCGAGATGGCGCCGTGCTGGGTGCCGCGAAGGCCATGGCGTCGAGGAGACGGTTGGGAGTCCGCACCCCACCCCTGGGTGTCGCCTGACCACGGAACCGGAAAGGATTCCGGATGTACCGTGGCCATCATGGTGCGTGAGGTGCGCCGCACCGACGAGTTCCGCGGCGCCCGATTCGTCGGCGCCGATCTCACGGGCGCCACGTTCCGCGACGTCGACCTGACGGGCGCGACGTTCACCGACGCGCTGCTCATCGGCGCCGACATCTCGGGCGTGATCTCCGGCCTGCGCATCAACGGGGTTGACGTCGCGCCGCTCGTCGAGGCCGAGCTCGACCGCCTCCATCCCGAGCGGTTGGCGCTGCGGGGAACCGACCCGGCCGGACTGCGCGAGGGCTGGGCGACGGTCGAGGCGTTCTGGGCGCCCACCGTCGAGCTCGCCCGCGGCCTGCCGGAGTCGGCACGCCAGCAGCGCGTCGACGACGAGTGGTCGTTCGTCGAGACCCTCCG
>JACCUL010000051.1 GCA_013811855.1 Acidimicrobiia bacterium | reverse complement strand
CGTTGATCAGCAGCGACGAGGCCGACACCGGGTTGTTCTCACCACCGCGCACCACGATGCCGTACTCGGTCTCGATGCCGCAGACCTTCGGCAGCGCCATGCGCGGACCCTAGCGGCGCGTCCCCATCTCGCGCCCGCACGGTTGCACCCGCGCTTGTTCACCAGCGTGTCGCGAAGCGACCGCTGGTGGACAAACGGCGGATCGTCGACCACCGCCGGTCTCGACCCCCGTACAGGTGCCTGACACCCCCTTCGTACGGTGCGAACCACCGACTCCTCCGATTGTTCGCCAACCCGTCGCAGGCGGGCGGCGAACGGACAAACGCAACGAGGAGACATGGGATGGCGACGCTGGAGGATCTGGCGGAACGACAGGACGGGGTGGTGAGCGTGGGACAGGCCCAGGCGGCGGGGCTCAGCTTCGGGCAGATCGGGCGGCGCCGGCGATGTGGCCGCTACCGGCGCAGCCGACGCGGCGTCGTCCAGATCGCCGGCGTACCGCCGACCTGGCGGCAAGCGGTGCGGATGGCGTCGATCGCCGCCGGCGCGGAGGTGGTCGTCTCCCACGCCAGCGCCGTCCGCTTGTACGGGATCGAGCTCCCGCCAGCGGTTCACCCGAGATGGGCAAGAGACAACGCCTTCATCGAGGTGTCAGCGCCGCTGCTGCGCCACGTTCGCCTCGATGGCGTCCGGGGCCATCGTTCCCGCATGTGGGCGACGGACGACGTGCGCATCGTGGCCGGCATGGCCGTCACCTCGCCCGTCCGCGTAGTGATCGACATGAGCTCCAGGCTCGGCGTCGACGGCACCGGCCGGCTGGTCGACGACATGCTCCGGCGACGGCTGATCACGATGACCGAACTGTGCGCCCGGTTGGAGGACCTGCGGCCGGCACCGGGACGATCAGTTCGCGTTCTCAGGATCGTCGCCGCGGGCCGGAGCCTGACCTTCGACCCGGGCGAATCGAAGCTGGAGGCACGCATCCGTCGGGTCGTCGAGCGCAAGGGCTTCCCTCCCCCCGTCGGCCAGCACTGGGTCCGCGACGGCACGTTCAAGGTGCGCCTCGACTTCGCGTATCCCGAGGTCAAGGTGTACCTCGAAGGTGACGGGTTCGGCTTCCACCGCTTCGCCTCCGACCTCGACAAGGATGTTCGCAAGCGCAACGGGCTCCTCGAACGCGGCTGGGTCGGGCTCCACTTCACAGCGCGGATGACCAGCGCCGAGATCGAAGCGACGCTCGCTCGCTTCTACGACCGCTCCGCCCGGCAGTGGCAGGTACCGCGCTGACGCCGGGAGGCGCGTGCCTCTGTCGTTCGTGGCGTTTGTGCGCCCGACGCCGCCATCGATGCGGTCGTTGAACAAACGCCGTGCTCGCTCGGGCCCCGGGCACTGCGCCACCTGTCGTCACCACCTCGGTCACCGGTCGAAACCATTGGTACGAAGCTCTGGTGTGCGGTCGTCCGTCTGCGGTCGCTGACGCGATTGTTCGTTGACGGTCGCTCGGCGAGCGGCCAACAAACAAACGCGAGAGGAGCGCTTGCCCGGGGCGAATCACGGTTGGTGGTCAGGTCAGCTCGGGTGTCTCTGCCTCCGACGGCGGCCGCCAATCGACCGTGACGACGATCCGTGGCGCCAGCGCAATCAGAGCGGCGGCGACGCTGAGCCCGGCGATCAGACGTCCGGCCCCGTAACGGGCGGTGGGGGGTGCGGTGAACTCCAGGGCCAGCAGGGTCCGCCACCGGGTGACGTCCGTGTCCCTGACCTGAGAGCGCATCTCGACGGCGACCACCCCGCGATTGGAGGCATCCCATGGCATCGATCGACGACATGACGGACCGGAGTCGGCGATATCGCTCACGCGTCCGCGGTGCCCTCGCCGCCGCGGCCGGCGTCCTCGTCACGCTCGGCGTTCTCGTCGCCGCCGATCCTGCGGCCGGTTACGGATGGGCGCGCGGGCCGTGCTGCGCGACATTGCCGGTCGACGGGTCGGTGTGATCAAGTTCGACGGCGACCACCGCGGCACGCAGGTGAAGGCGGCGGTGTCCGGAGTGGCGTCCGGTGTCGACGCGTTCTATGACCTCCACGTGCACCTCAACGAGACAGGTGGACCATGCGTCCGGCCACCGACTTCAGGAACGTCGGCGCCCACTGGAGTCCATCGGGCGTCACCCACGGGAGCCACGAAGGGGACCTGGTGCCGATCCTCGTCGACGCGCACGGGCGGGGCGACGCCCGGTCCACCACCCGCCGGTTCGAACCGTCGGAGCTCGCCGGTCGGGCCGTCATACTCCACGTCTGGCCCGACAACTTGGCCAACGTCCGAGCCGATATGCCACCGGTACACCGCCGGTCGCCGGCCCCGATGCCGCCACGCTGGCGACGGGCGACGCCGGCGGTCGACTCGCCTGCGGGGTGATCGTCCGCGACTGACCTCGCCCGGATATCGGCACCGACCGCCTTCGCCCGCGCCATCCCTCGGGTCGGGCGACTGTGGCGATCGGCGCCGGCATGGCCGTCGGGTTTCTCGTCGGGGTGGCTGCTCGGGTGTGGATGCGGCTCGTCTCGTCGGATCCGGAGTTCTCGTGGGCCGGCACGATCGGCATCGTCGGCCTGTTCACCATCGCCGGCCTGACGCAGGGTCTGGCGCTCGGCACGCGGCGGCGCGGATGGTCACGGCGCGCCCAGACGCCGGTGCGCGTGCTCGCCGCGATCGGTGGCCTGCTCCTCGGGTCGAGCGCCGGCATCGTGATGCTGCCCGCACTCATCAGCGGATCCCTGGCGATCGGTCGAACGGACTGGTCGCTACGAGCCAGGTCGATCGCTGACTCCGTGGCTCTGCTCAACGCGATCGGCGTCGGCTTGATGATCCGCGCCGACCTCTGGAGGGGTCGGGCCGGTGTCGGTTGGCTCGCCATGCTCGTGCTCTATACGGCAATCATCGGTGGGCGGTCGTTGAACCTGCGGCCGCTCGATGACGGGTGGCGCGTCGGGCGGCGGGCGTGGGTCGGCCTGCTGGTGGTGGCCGCCGGGTTGGGTGCGTTCGTCCTCGTCGGCGCGATGTTCGGCATCTGAACACCGACCATCGTCCGCGACGGTGGCGGTGCTGCGGCGGGGCCGTGGCCAGGACGCTGCTCCTCCCGCCTGAGCCTCGTGCGGACAGTCCCGGATCGGGACGCTGCGCACCCAGGTGGCCCCGTGGGCCGATGCACGCCGACGCGGGAGACCGCCCCGTCGACCGACGCGTTTGTGCGCCGGCCGTCGCCGTACGACCGGCCTGTGCACAAACGCGGTCACAGGTATTGGCCGGTGG
>JACCUL010000355.1 GCA_013811855.1 Acidimicrobiia bacterium | reverse complement strand
CGCCAACCCACGATCAGCCAACGTCTTCGAGATCGCCGCCGTCAACGTCGTCTTCCCATGATCAATATGACCCATCGTCCCCACATTCACATGCGGCTTCGTACGCTCGAACTTCGCCTTGCTCATGATCTGTTGTCGCCTCTTCTCGTCTGGAGGTGGTGGTGGTGGTGGTAGCGGCGATCGGGATCGAACCGATGACCTTCCGATTATGAGCCGGATGCTCTGACCAACTGAGCTACGCCGCCAGGCAGTCGCCCACGCTCGGTCGGACCGAGCGCATGGTCGAGCCCTCTGTGGGAATCGAACCCACGACACCAGCCTTACCATGGCTGTGCTCTGCCGACTGAGCTAAGAGGGCGTCTGTCGGCCCGTGGAGGGTCCCCCGAGCCAGCGCACGAGCATAGCGGCAGGCCAGGAGCGTCCCACGGGGCCGTCCGTCGGGTCCGCGCACCGCGTTTGTGCAGTAGCACAACGCGTCATCCGGGTCTCCCATCGCGCGGGTCGACCTACCCTCGGTGGGGTGCCTGCGCCGAGCATCCGTCTCGCCGAGCTCGGCGACGCCGAGGCGATCCGGGCCATCTACAACGTCGAGGTCACGACCGCGACCAGCACCTTCGACCTCGTCCCCCGCTCGCGCGCCAACCAGGAGGCCTGGCTGGCGGCCCGGTCCGGGGCGTTCTCGGCCGTCGTCGCCGTCGACGGCGCCGGCGCGGTCGTCGGCTTCGGGTCGCTCTCGCCGTACAAGGAGCGCGCCGCGTATCGCACGACGGTCGAGGACTCGGTCTACGTCGACCGTGAGCGCAACGGCGAGGGGATCGGCACGCTCCTGCTGCAGCACCTCGTCGACCTGGCCAGGCAGTCCGGGTTCCACACCGTGATGGCCCGCATCGAGGCCAGCGGCACGGCCTCCCTGGCCCTCCACGCCCGCTGCGGCTTCGAGCTGGTCGGCATCGAACGCGAGGTCGGCCGCAAGTTCAACCGCTGGCTCGACGTGGCGGTCATGCAACTCATGCTCTGACCTGCTCTGACCGCCGGCCTGTGTCACCGCACGGGCCCTGACTCCGCCACGTGCGGTGACACAAACCTCAGTTGCGGAGGTTCTCGAACTGGACCGGGATGCCGAGATCGGCGGCCTTGATGGCGGCCATGGCAGCTTGGAGGTCGTCGCGCTTCTTGCTCGTCACGCGGATGGACTCGCCCTGGGTCTGACTGGAGACCCCCTTGGGCGCCTTCTCCTTGATCAGCTTGTTGATCTCCCGGGCCTTGTCCGACCCGATGCCGACCTTGATCGTCGCCACCTGGCGCACCGTGTTGTGGCTGGCCTCCTCGACATCGGCGTAGTCGAGCCCCTTCAGCGACACACCCCGCTTGACGAGCTTCTCCTCCAGCACGACTCGCAGCGCGGCCAACCGGTCCTCGCTGACCGAACGCAGCGTCAGCACCAGCTCGTGCTGCTCGATCGACGAATCCGTGCCCTTGAAGTCGAACCGGGTGCCGATCTCGCGCTGCGCCTGGTCGACGGCGTTGCGGACCTCCTGGCGGTCGACCTCGGACACGACATCGAAACTGGGCATGTCCGTCGAGGGTAACGAGCCGTCGAGCGGCCGCGCCCCGGCGGTACGCTCCTGCGCCGCCGAGGCCCTGCGCCTCGCACATTGGGTCGGTGCCCGAGCGGCCAAAGGGAGCAGACTGTAAATCTGCCGGCAACGCCTACGGAGGTTCGAATCCTCCCCGGCCCACGTTGTGATGTCGAAGCAAGCTCGGGACGACGATCCCCTGCCCTGTGTCGGACGTCACCTAGCGATTTCACTACCATCGCTCCACACGACAAGCGGCCAGTGACGTGCCGGGGGCACGCCGATGCCGCACACGGACCAGGGGGATCATCCGATGGCACTGCTCACGCCCGAGAGCAGCCGGGCCGAGGTCGGCCCGGCCACGTCGACCGTCGCCTCGCTGGCCCGCGACTGGGCGCAGCGGGCCCCGCACCAGGTCGCCATGCGGGAAAAGGACTTCGGCGTCTGGCGGGAGTACTCGTGGGACGACACCTGGAACCTGATCCTCGACGCCGCCCACGGGTTGCTGGCGCTCGGTGTCGACGTCGGCGACCGCGTCTCCATCCACGCCGAGGACCGACCGGAATGGGTCGTGCTCGACCTCGCCACCGTCGCCGTGCGCGGCGTCACGGTCGGGCTCTACCCCACCAACCCGGCGGCGGAGGTCGAGTACCTGCTGACCGACAGCGGCGCCGCCGTCCACCTGGCCGAGGACCAGGAGCAGGTCGACAAGGCGCTGGCGCCGCCGGCGGCGACGTTCCCGGCCCTGAAGACCGTCATCTACCTCGAGCCTCGCGGCCTGCGCACGTACGACGACGAGCGGCTGATGTCGTGGGCGTCGTTCCTCGAGCTCGGCGCCGCGCACCGGGCCGAACACGTCGGCGACGTCGAGCGTCGGATGGCCGCCGCCGAACCGACCGACATCATGACGCTCGTCTACACGTCGGGCACGACCGGCCCGCCGAAGGGCGCCATGCTGACGAACGCCAACGCCGCGTTCGCGGTCGACGTGCTCGTCCACAACGGCGCCCGGACGCCGAACGGCAAGCCGCCGGACTCCGACGACCTCATCGTCACGTACCTGCCGCTGTGCCACATCGCCGAGCGGGTGTTCTCGACGTGGCACCTCGTCGGCTGCGGCACGGTCCTCAACTTCGCCGAGTCGATCGACACCATCGTCACCAACCTCCGCGAGGTGCAGCCGACGTTGTTCTTCGCCGTCCCGCGGATCTGGGAGAAGCTGCACGCCGGCGTGCTGATCCGCGCCAACGACGCGACGTGGGTCAAGAAGCGGTTCCTCAACTTCGGCCTGCGCCAAGCGGCGAAGGTCGGCAAGGCCATGGTGGCCAACGGCGGGAACCACACGTTCGGCAGCCGGCTACGCTACGCCATCGCCTCGCCGCTCGTGCTGCGCGCCCTCAAAGAGCGCATCGGGCTGCGCCGCTGCCGCTACGCCGGCTCGGGTGCGGCGCCCATCGCGCCGGAGGTGCTCGAGTTCTTCATGGGCATCGGCGTCCCCGTGTTCGAGCTGTACGGGATGACCGAGAACACGGCGATCGCCACCGCCAACCTGCCGGGGCGGATGAAGCTCGGCACCGTCGGCGAGCCGTACCAGGGCATCGGCTTGCGGCTCGATCCGGAGACCGGCGAGATCCAGACCAAGCACCCCGGCACGTTCGCCGGTTACTGGGGCCAGCCCGACGCCACGGCGGCGACGATGACCGAGGACGGGTGGCTGATGACCGGTGACGTCGGCCAGTGGGTCGACGACACGCACATCAAGATCGTCGACCGCATCAAGCACATCATCATCACGTCCGGCGGCAAGAACGTCTCGCCGTCCGAGATCGAGAACAGCTTGAAGACCTCGCCGTACGTCAAGGAGGCGATGGTCATCGGTGATGGCCGCAAGTACCTCGCCGCGCTGATCGGGATCGAGTACGACACCGTCGGCGACTGGGCCCTGCGGCGCAACCTCCCATACACCACCTACCGCGACCTCTCCGAGAAGCCCGAGGTGGTCGAACTCGTGCACGGCGTGGTCACGGCGACGAACGACAAGTTCGCCTCCGTCGAGCAGATCAAGCGGTTCAAGCTGATCCCCAAGGAGCTGGACCACGAGGACGGCGAGCTGACGGCCACGCAGAAGCTCAAGCGAGGGGCGATGACCGAGATGTTCGGCGATCTGGTGGAGTCGATGTACCAGTGAGCGAGCGCAGCGAGCTCGAGCGACACGGTGCTTCTTCGTCGCCGGCTTTGCGGCGACGCGCTCGCTGGTGCCCGGCGGTCGCGGATCCAGCGAACCCGTGTCACGAGGCAGGAGTGCACCAGTGAGCGTGCTCGCAACGATGGTGGGACAGGCCGGCGGAGGTGTCACGTTCGTCCCGACGCTGACGCGCGGGCTGGCCCAGGGGGCCATCTACGCACTCATCGCGCTCGGGTTCGTGCTCGTCTTCAAAGCCACGCAGACCGTCAACTTCGCCCAGGGGGCGCTGGCCCTCGTCGGCACGTGGTTCTTCAGCATGGTGCTCGTCGACTGGCGGGTCCCCGGTCGCTGGCTCGGTGACAACCGCTACGTCGTGTGGTTCAGCGCGCTGATCACGGCGCTGGCGCTCGCCGTCGTGCTCGGCCTCGTCATCGAGCGACTGGTCATCCGACCGATGATCGGCGAGCCGCTGTTCTCGATCGCCGTCATCACGCTGGGGCTCGAGGCCGTGCTGCGCACCGTCGGGACCGACGCCGTGGCCGTCAACAACCGCAACCTCGGGGTCCCGTGGGGGGCGACCGGCTTCCAGCTGGGAGGCGGGTTCGTCTACTGGTCACAGATCGCCACCATCGCCGCGGCGGCGCTCGCGTTCGCCGGTGTCTACCTGTTCTTCCGCACCCGCACCGGCGTCGCCATGCGGGCCGTCGCCTTCGATCAGGAGGCGGCGATGGCCCAGGGCATCTCGGTCGGTCGGGTCTTCGCCATCGCCTGGGGCGCCGGCGCGGCGCTGGCCGTCGTCGGTGCGCTGTGCGCCTCGATGTCGCCGATCGGGCTGGGCACGGCGACCGCGGCCACCTCGGCGTTGGCGTTCCGCGCCTTGCCCGCGGTGATCCTGGGCGGGCTCGACTCCGTCGTCGGCGCCCTCATCGGCGGGCTCGTCATCGGGCTCTCCGAGGTGTTCGCCGGCGCCTACCTGGCCGAGTACACGACGACGCTGGGCGTCGGGTTCCAGCTGATCGTGCCGTACATCGCCATGCTCATCGTCCTGCTCGTGCGGCCCTACGGCCTGTTCGGCACGCCCGAGATCCGGCGGGTGTAGCGGTGCGCGGCCGGCCCAACCTGCACACGAGCTACGCCGCCGAGACGAGCGTCTTCCCCACGTGGACCCAGCGCACCATGCTCGTCCTCCTGCTGGTCGTCGCCGTCCTGCTGCCGTTCCACCTGCCCGTGATCAACCAGGTGCCGTTCGTCCGCTTCCTCGGCGACGGCGACTGGATCCGCCTCCTGACGCAGGCCGTGATCTTC
>JACCUL010000344.1 GCA_013811855.1 Acidimicrobiia bacterium | reverse complement strand
GGTGCCGGCCGTAACCCATCTTGATGACCCGCCGGTCGGCCTGGAACTCGCTGCGGTGGGCGACGAGGTTGCCGGCGGCGTCGGCCACCCACAGCGCGACGACGAACGGCAGGGCGGCGGCGTTGAGGAGCCCGGCCAGCAGCCGGCCGGCGAGCGTCCAGCTCGCCGAGCCGCTGGCGAAGGACTCGGTCGCCGCCGTGGCGACGTTCTGCAACCACCAGCCGATGCGGGCGAGGGCGACGACGGGCAGCGACAGCCAGTGCCCGATCGTCAGCGCGACGGTGTGCAGGCCGAGGTGGTGGCTCAGCTCGTGGGCCAGGACGCCGGCCAGCTCGCGCTCCGGCAGCTCCTGCACGGCAAACGTGGTGACGACCACGAGGTGGCCGCCGCAGGCGAAGGCGTTGAGGTCGTCCGACGGGAGCACGCGCAGGAGGAAGCGGTCGGCCGGCAGGCGGTTGGCCATCGCCAGGTCGTGCCACAGCGGATCGAGGCGGTGCCGTTCGGCGTCGGTCGGGTGGCGGGCCCCGAACAGTGGGGTGAGGACCACCGCCTGCACCGGCCGGACGAACAGCACGACGCCGGCGAGCACGTAACCGACCGGCAGGATCCAGAACGGCACATCCCACGCCAGTTGCAGCGGGAGCCAGATCACGAACAGCGCCAACAGGCAGAACGGCGCGATCACGACGACGGGTGCGAACGCCAGGACCGCCGACACGTCCATCCGACGGCTACGACGGCGGGTCGGCACCCCGGAAGAATACGAACACGACGATCGGTCGGGTAGACATCGACGTGATGAGCAAGGGGGCGACGATCTTGCCGGGCGCCGAGGCGTGGTCGCACGAGGCCCAGGTCGCCGCCGAGGGGCCGGCGCCCGGGTTCCTCGCGTTGCACGGGTTCACGGGCAACCCGTCGTCGATGCGCGGGTTCGCCGAGGCGATGGCGGCCGCCGGCTTCCACGTCGAGGTCCCCCGGCTGCCGGGACATGGCACCACGATCGAGGACATGCTGGCGACGCGCTGGTCGGACTGGACGGGCGAGGTCGAGCAGGCGTACCAGCGGCTGGCGGCGCGCGCTGGCGGCCTGGTCGTCGGTGGGCTCAGCATGGGTGGCGCGCTGGCGCTCTGGACGGCGCGGCGGCACGCCGAGGTGCAGGGCCTCGTGCTCGTCAACCCGATGACCAAGCTGATGGTGCCCGAGGTGCGCGAAATGCTGGCCGAGATGCTCGAGCAGGGGACCTTGGTGGTGCCCGGCATCGGCAGCGACATCGCCGACCCCGATGCCCACGAGATCACCTACGACGACACGCCGATCCGGCCGCTGATCTCGCTGCTCGACGACGGCGTCGGCCCGCAGGACGAGTCGTACGGCGAGCTGAAGATGCCGCTGCTGCTGTTCACGTCGCGCCGGGACCACGTCGTCGAACCGGCGCAGAGCGAGCACCTCGCCGCCATCTACGGCGGTGAGGTCGACCACCGCTGGCTGGAGCGCAGCTACCACGTCGCCACCCAGGACTTCGACCGCGACGCCATCTTCCTGGCCGCCATCGAGTTCGCCGGGCGCGTCACGGGCTGGCGCGTGCCGTGACGCTCGCCGGCCGGCTGGCCAGCATCCCCAGCCCGTCGAGCGGGACGCTCGACCTCGGGCCGATCTCGCTGAACGCCTACGGGCTGATGATCGCGCTCGGGGTGCTGGCGGGGATCTGGCTCCTCGGGCGGCGGTTCGTCGAGCGGGGCGTCGGCACGCGGGAGGACGCCAGCTTCCTCGGGTTGTGGGGCGTGCTGGCCGGCGTCATCGGCGCCCGGCTGTACCACGTCGTCACCGACTGGGACCGGTTCAGCGGCAACCTCGAGGACATCCCGAAGATCTGGGAGGGCGGGCTGGGGATCCCCGGTGGCCTGCTGGCCGGACTTGTCGTCGGGCTCTGGCTGGCTCGCTCGCGTGGCCTGACCATCAACGAGGTGGCCACGTGCTTGGCGCCGGCCATCCCGCTCGCCCAGGCCATCGGTCGATGGGGCAACTGGTTCAACCAGGAGCTGTTCGGCCGGCCCACCGACCTGCCATGGGCGCTGGAGATCGACGACGAGCACCTGCCGATCGGGTACCCGTCGGGCACGACGTTCCACCCGACGTTCCTCTACGAGTCGATGTGGAACCTGGCGCTGTGCGGTGCGCTGTTGTGGATCGACCGCCGCTACCGCCCGCGGCGGGGCCGCCTGCTGGCGATGTTCGTGCTCGGGTACGGCGCCGGGCGGTTCTGGGTCGAGGGGCTGCGCATCGACGAGGCCGATCACCTCGGTGGGTTGCGCTGGAACCAGTGGGTGGCGCTGGCGGCGGTCGTCGGCGGCGGGATCTACCTGGTGCTCACGCGGGGCCGCGACGAGGCGACCTCGTCGCCAGCCGACGTCGAGCTCACGCCGACGCCAGCCGACGACCCGACGCCGAGTCGAACACATGAACTCGATCCGCTCGTGGAACCAGGCTCACCCGATCCCCAGGAGCATTCGCACTGAGCCCTTCGGCGCGGGCGACGACCTGCGCCGTGGCCACCGGGATGGTGTCGTCGTCGTCGGCGCGCTCCGAGCAGTAGAGGTAGGCCTCGGAGCCGAGCTCCTCGACCACCTCGACGGTGACGTCCAGCCCGCCGCCGTCGGCGACGGTCCACGCCTCCGGCCGCACACCGATGGTGACGGCGTCGGTCGTCAGCTCGGTCCGCTGTCCCGGCGTCAGCGGCACGATGAGCGATCCGTGGGTGGCCCCATCGTCGGTCGCCGTGCCCGGCAGCAGGTTCATCGCCGGCGAGCCGATGAAGCCGGCGACGAACAAGTTGACCGGCGACGTGAACAGGTCCTTGGGCGAGGCGCACTGCTGCAACGCACCGCGATCGAGCACGGCCACGCGGTCGCCCATCGTCATCGCCTCGACCTGGTCGTGGGTGACGTACACCGTCGTCACGGCGAGGCGGCGCTGCAGGGCGGCGATCTGGGTGCGGGTCTGGACGCGCAACTTGGCGTCGAGGTTCGACAGCGGCTCGTCCATGAGGAACACCTGCGGCTCCCGAACGATGGCCCGGCCCATGGCGACGCGCTGGCGCTGGCCGCCCGAGAGCTTGGCCGGCTTGCGGTCGAGGAACTCCTCGAGGTCGAGGAGGCGCGCCGCGTCGCGCACGCGGCGGGCCCGCTCGGCCTTCGGCACCCGCTTGACCTTGAGGTGGAAGCCGATGTTCTCGCCGACGGTCATGTGCGGGTAGAGCGCGTAGGACTGGAAGACCATGGCGATGTCGCGGTCCTTGGCCGGCACGTCCGTGACGTCACGTTCGCCGATGCGGATCGTGCCGTCGTCGACCGGCTCCAGGCCGGCGAGCATCCGCAGCGTCGTCGACTTGCCGCACCCCGACGGCCCGACGAGGACGAGGAACTCGCCGTCGGCGACCTCCAGGTCCAGCCCGGCCACGGCCGGGCGCTCGAGGCCCGAGTAGATCCGCGTCGCGTCGTCGAACGTCACCGATGCCATCCCGGCCGAACGTAGTTGGTGCCGCCGGACGGAAACCGGCCTCGGCGTCGGAGCGTTCGGCGGACAGACTCGGGCGGTGACCGAGATCCGTACGCCCGGCGAGGGCGACCTCGAGGCGATCAAGCGCGTCGACGGCCGGGCCTTCGGCCACAAGTGGACGGACGAGGACTTCGCCCGCCAGCGCTCGGTGATCGAGCTGGAGCGCTTCCGCGTCGCCGACGACCACGGCTCGATCGTCGGCGTGGCCGGCTCGTTCGGGCTGCAGATGACCGTGCCGGGCGGCGCCGCCGTGCCAACGGGCGGGGTGACGTGGGTGGCCGTGGCCTCGACCCATCGGCGCCAGGGACTACTGACCCGCCTGATGGCCGATGTGCACGCCGACATCGAGGCGCGTGACGAGCCGCTCGCCGCGCTCACCGCCAGCGAGGGCGCCATCTACGAGCGCTTCGGCTACGGCATCGCCACCCAGCGGCGGATGACCGTGCTCGACCGGACGAGGGCGCAGATGCGCCCCGGGCTCGAATCGGACCCCGGAGCGGTGCGGCTCGTCGAGCACGACGACCCAGCGCTGGTCGACGAACTGCGCTCGCGGTGGGAGCGGATCCGTCGGCTGCGGGCTGGCGAGATCGACCGCTCGGAGGCGTGGTTCGCGGCGCAGATCGGCGACCGCGGCGCGGGCGCGACGTGGGTGCTCCACGACGACGGCTTCGCCTGCTGGAAGATCGTCCAGCACTGGAACGAGGGTCATGCCGCCCACGAGGTGGAGCTGCTCGACCTCGCCGCCGCCACGCCCGACGCGCACGTGGCGTTGTGGCGGACGGTCACGTCGATCGATCTCGTCGGCTCCGTCCGTTCGCGGCTGCTGGCCCCCGACGACCCGTTGCCGTACCTGCTCGCCGACCCGCGGGCGCTGCGCACCTACGAGCTCAACGACTTCGTCTGGTGCGTGCCGCTCGACGTCGCGCTGTGCTTCGCCGCCCGCTCCTACGGCACCGACGACGACGTGGTGATCGAGTGCGACGGCGCCCGCTACCGCGTCGGCGCCGGCGGTGCGAAGCGCGTCCGCAGCCGGCCGGACCTGGTGGCCGAGCGATCGGCGCTCGGGCCGCTGCTGATGGGGGTGGCGCCGACGACGCTGGCGATGGGCCGCCGCCTCACGGCCCGCTCGGCCGAGGCGTTGCGCCGGGCCGACGCGCTGCTCACGGCGCACCCGATGGCCCACGGCATGTCCGGCTTCTGAGCGGAGCGTCACGCTCCTTCTGGTCAGCGATCCGGCCGAAAGCGGTCAGGATCGCTGACCGGAAGGAGGGAACGGCGCGCGTGGTCGGCGACGTCGACACGGTGTGGAGTCGATCGTGCGGCCGTCGGCGATGATTGCCGACGACACCCCGTTCGACGGGTTCTACCGGTCGGCGTGGCGCGACGCCGCTCGATGGGCGGCCGCGCTGACCGGTGAGGCGCAGGCCGGCGAGGAGATCGCCCAGGAGGTGTTCCTGCGCCTGGCCGGCCGTTACGACGAGCTGGAGAACCCGGCCGCGTACCTGCGCACCGCGGTCGTCAACGCGGCCCGGTCGTGGCACCGGTCGGCGGCGCGTCGCTCGGCCCGTGAGCACCTGGCCGTCGTCGGTGAGGGCGACGAGGTGCTCGTCGTCGACGAGCTGTTGGAGTCGCTGGCCCGCCTGCGGTACGAGCAACGAGCGGTACTGGTC
>JACCUL010000342.1 GCA_013811855.1 Acidimicrobiia bacterium | reverse complement strand
CGACGCTCATGCACATTCTCGGCGGGCTCGATCGGCCGTCGTCGGGGGCGGTGTTCCGCGCCGGAGAGCCTACGCTCCGGCCTCACCCCGGGAGGCTGTCGCGCGCGGCGTGACGCTGGTGCAACAGCATTTCGCCCTCGTCCCGACGATGATCGCCGTCGACAACTTGCTGTTGTTCCGCGCCCAACGCAATCGTCGCACGTCGCGGGTCACGGCGGCCGCCGACCTGAAAGCGCTGGCCTCCCGCCTTGGCTTTGAAATCGATGTGACGGCGACGGTCGCCGCAATGTCGGTGGGCGAGCGCCAGCGGCTCGAGCTGTTGCGCGCCCTCGACGCCGATCCCGAGGTTCTTCTGCTCGACGAACCGACGGCGGTGCTCACCGATGCCGAAGCCGATCGGTTCCTGGCGGTGATTCGCCGGTTGGCCGAGGACGGGCGGGCCGTCGTGCTCATCACCCACCGCCTGCGCGAGGTCGTCGTGGCTGCCGACCGCGTCGCCGTGTTGCGCAACGGCATCGTCGTCAGTCCCCCAGCACCCGTCGGCAGCCGCACACGCGCCACCCTCGCCCACGAGATGGTGGGAGCGGGGTTGCCACCGGTCGGCCGGACGAGCACTTCGACGGGTCGACGTGTCGTCGAGATCACCGATCTCCGCGCGGGACGGTTGACCGTCGACCGGCTTGTCGTCAACGCCGGCGAGGTGCTCGGTGTCGCCGGCGTCGACGGCAACGGCCAGGCCGAGCTCGAACTCGCCCTCACCAGCCTCGTCACGCCCGACTCCGGAACCATCGAGGTCGGCGGTGCCGACGTCTGCGGCCTGCACCCGCGCCAGCGCGTGGCCTGCGGGATCGCCTACATTCCGTCCGACCGCGCCGCCAGGGCGCTCGTCGGCAGCATGCGCTGCGATGACAACCTCGCCCTTGGCCGGACGACGTGGCGCATTCGTCGCGACCCGTCGGCCGGGGCGCGGATGGCGGCGTGGTCGATCAAGGGTGCGCCACACCACCTGGCGAGGTCGCTGTCCGGAGGCAATGCGCAGAAGCTGGTCGCTGCCCGCGAGCTGCACGGTGACCCGAGGGTCGTCGTCGCCTGCCAGCCGACGCGCGGGCTCGACCCGGCGGCGGCGACGCAATTGCGCCAGTCGTTGCTCGCCTTCGCCGATCGCGGCGGGGCCGTGCTGTGGATCGCCGCCGAGCTCGACGAGCTGCTCGAGGTGGCCGACCGGATCGTCGTCGCCTTCCACGGCCGGCTCTCCGAGTCCTTCCTGCCACCGTTCGACCGGCGCAGCGTCGGGCTGGCCTTGGGTGGCGGCGAATGAGCTCCCCATCGCATGCAACGGGCCGTCGGGGGGCCGTCTCCTTGGTGATCACGCCGGTGCTGTCGGTCATGGCCGCGTTCGCCGTCGGAGCGATCATCATCGCGTGGGCCGGAGAGAACCCGTTGACGATCTACCGGATCGTCTTCTCCGAGGCGTTGCTCCAGAAGGCCGGCTGGCGCGACACGCTGATCCGGGCGACGCCCCTCGTGCTGGTCGGCGTCGGGCTCGGTCTCGGCTTCAAGGCGGACGTGTGGAACATCGGCGCCGAGGGACAGATGATCGTCGGCGCGCTCTCGTCGATCGCGGTCATCGGCTACCTCAACGACCTGCCCGGTGCGGTGCTCGTTCCGCTCGGGCTGCTGCTCGGCGCGCTGGGCGGCGGGCTGTGGGGGGCACTCGCCGGCTGGATCCACGTCCGTCACGGCGTCAACGTGGTGATCGCCACGTTGCTGCTCGTGTTCATCGCCGAGCCGATCGTCACATGGGCGGTGCGCGACCCGCTGCAGGATCCCGAGAGCTACTTGCCCCAAAGCCGGGTGGTCGGCAACGCAGCGCTGCCCGAGTTGGGATGGATCGGCGTTCACGTCGGAGTGCTCCTCATCCTCGTCGTCGTCCCGGTCGCCGCCTGGCTCGTGTCGTCGACCCGCCTCGGTTTCCTGATCCGCGCGCACGGCGGGAATCGGCTGGCCACGACGACGAACGAGGTTCGCCCTGGCCGGCTGCCGCTGGGGCTGCTCACCATCGGCGGCGCGCTCGCCGGTGTCGCCGGCTTCGTCCAACTCGCCGGCGTGCAGAATCGGGTTGCGTCCGGCACGGCCGCCGGGTTCGGCTTTACCGCGATCATCGTGGCGATCGTGGGCCGCAACCATCCCGTCGGCGTGCTGGTCGCGGCGATCGGGCTCTCATCGATGCTCGTCGGCGCCGAGGCGGCACAGCGTGAAAGCGGGCTGCCTGTCAGCCTGATGGACTCGATCCAAGCGCTCGTCGTCATCTTCGTTGTCGCCGGAGACGCGCTGGCCACGCGCCAGCGGTCCCGTCGTGAGGTGATGACTTTGTCGACGCAACCCGACGCGGTGACCGCGTGATCGGCCTCATCGGCCAGAGTGACTTCGTGTCGGTCGCGTTCTGGAGCGCCGTCCTCGCGGCAGGTGTGCGCCTCGCCGTCTCGGTGGGCACGGCCGCCGTCGGCGAGATGATCAACGAGCGAGCCGGTGTGCTCAACCTCGGGCTCGAGGGGGTGATGCTGTTGGGCGGGTTCGCCGCCTTCGCCGCCTCGCTCGAGTCGGGTTCGCCCTGGGTCGGGCTGCTGTGCGGTCTCGCCGCCGGCGCCGTGGTCGGCGCCGGGTACGCGGCACTCGTCGTCCTGTTG
>JACCUL010000321.1 GCA_013811855.1 Acidimicrobiia bacterium | reverse complement strand
ATGGCGTGCATGGCCTGGCCCACCCACTGAGTTTCCCCGTGGCGCCGAGCCCGCCGCTCGACGGCGAGGTCGATCACGATGGCAGTCATGATGGCGATCATGACGAGGGGGTCTCACAGTGACCGGCCGGTCCGCCGGTGAAAGTGCATCTCGACACCGACCTCGGTGGTGATCCTGACGACGCGTTCGCGCTGGCGCTGCTGCTCGCCTGGCCCGGCGTCGAGCTGGTCGGCATCACCACCAACCTCGACGTCGGCGGGGAGCGGGCCGGATGCGTCCGGCGGGTGCTCCAGCTCGCCGGCCGTGACGACGTCAGTCAGACTCCACGGCTCGTGACTGGCACTGAACCGAGAGGGCACTTTGTCGAACTGGCCTGCAACCTCGAAGGCCGCGCCGACGAACGCGGCACTCATTTGGACGTCGCCAGCGACTTAGGGCGGCGATCGCAGACGGCCAACGAGGTCGAACTGGCTGCGACATACCGGATGGCGCTGCGCCCCCCGAGCAGACGGTGTGACGTGAACATTCGTACCCAGGCCGGCGTCCGCTTGCTGCCTCGAATGACTTCACCGCGCACTGTTCGGCAACGGCCGGGCCTCGTTCGACGACACGATGTCTCGCAGCGACATCGCTGAGGCCCCAACGTCGAAGCGAATGACCTGGAACCGACCGCTGATCGGCTCGAAGGCGCCGGCATCAACAACCCGTGACCGAGCGGCCCGGCACGCACACCGCTGGCAGCCGGCCTTCCTGGCGCGCACGTCGACCTCGGCCATGACGCCAAGTACGGCGGACGACGTGACCACGGCGGTAACACGGTGGTAACCATCGGGCCCGAAAGGTGGCGGATAACGGCGTATGTTGGCGAGACCCGACTGGACAAAAGCCCAGCTCAGACACACTTCGGCGGACTTCGGCGGACACCAGTTCGAGCCTTCCTAAACCGTGCGTCGCAGGTTCGAATCCTGCCGGGAGCGCCAACGGAAGTCCTGGTCAGCCGGCATTGTCGGATCGGCCCTGCGGTGGCGTTCAAGTACCAGGAGGAACGTCGGCAGACCGCCGGCGAGTGCCAGACGGGCGTTCTCCCGCGTGATTCCGAAGCTGAAACGTTCCGGCGACCGTCACCGCCCAGCCCTCGATGACGAAGCCGTCGCCGCCGAGCCGCGAGACGACCACCTGCACCATGTCCAGGTGCTTGATTGCGGCTCTCGGAGCACCTGGTGTATGGGTCGTCCTCGGAGTTCATGACGTTGCTGACTCCTTCCACACCGCTACCGCCTGGGTCTCATTCGATCGCTGCCCTGCCGCCTTGCGACGTGCGAGCTCGACGATCCGGCGGGCGCGCTCGACCGCCCTGGAGGCATCGGACTTGGGGATCTCGTCGGGCTCGTACTCAGCGCGGGTCTTCATCGGCAGAAGCCGTCCGAGTTCCTTGGCGACCGCAAGCCCGTCGGGCCCGGCGGTGCGAAGGAGCACGATTGCCTCGTCGTGATCCTGACCGGCGGCCCGCACTCCCAACCGCACACCGGTCACCGCGTCCGCGGCGTTGATGGCGGCGTGGATGGCGAGGCTCGTCGCTGCGATGGGGCGATCGGCGTCGAGTTCTGTCGTCGCCGCCGAGCGGTACTCCTCCGCCTTGCTCACGTAGGCGCGGGCCTGGGCAGCGCTCACCGGTCGAGTGTGGGACTGCCTAGGCACCGCGCCGACTTCGGAGCGCGTCGAGTGACGAGCCGTGCACCACCACGCCGTCGCGGATGACGTCCGCCCAGAGCGCCGTCGGTCGCCGGAGACGGCGAGCAACCTCGGTCTCGGCGATCTCGAGCATCCGAACCGGGTTTCCCGTGAGCCGCAGAACCGCATCCCGCCACGCGTCTGCCGATGCCACCCAGGGCTCGTCGTCCTCACCGAGGCCGGCGGGGCGTACAAGCACGACGTCCAAGTCGCTCGCTGCGTCGGCCTCGCCTCGTGCGAGAGACCCGAACACGATTGCGCTGATCGGACTCGGGTCCATATGGCGGGCCAGCGCGCCGAGCTCCTCGAGCACGGTCTCTCGGGAGCGGCTGAGCGCATGCACGGCACGAGCGGCGACGTTGTCCTCGACAAGCGCGAAGAGAGCTGAGGGCGGAGCCTCCCGCCGCTCGACGAGTCCGAGCATCACAAGCTCCGGGAGAACGCGAGACGCTTGCGCCGGACTGACATCGGCAAGGCGAGCGATGGTCCGCAAGTTGAGCTCGGCAGTGGTCTCGGCCAGGACCGCGAGGATGCGGCCCTGAACGCCAGGGATCACCGCCTCGACCGGTCGCCGGAAGTCCATAGCGACATGATAACGGATACCGGTCATCAATGAAACAATCGTTTCTTCTGTTAGCGATGGTCGACCCCACAACTGACACCATCCTCGGCTTCCGTGAGTACACCAACCCGGTACCTTCGCGGGGGGACGTTCGGCTTCCCGCCGCTCGGCCCCACCGTCAGTTAACGAGACAGCGACCAGTGTGGTGAGGCTGGCGTTCGCGAGCTCAGATCGCTCGGACGCCGTCGACGACCAGCGAGAGGGCGACCGCGATCGCGACGGCCCCGACCAGGCGGACACCGGCGTCGACGACAACCGTGCGGGCACGAACCGCCGCAGCCGCCAAGGCCAGCGCCAGGCTGACCCCGGCCGCGGCCGTCACCACGATGACCCCTTCGTCCGCGCCGGTGGAGATGCTGACCATCGCTAGGTGCGGCGTCACCAGCACGGGCACCAAGTACGGAACGAGCAGCTGGCCCCATCCCTCGGCCCCGCCGTCCGCGACGCGCCCAGCACTGATCGCAACCCAGCGGACGCCGACGATCACGAGCACGATGCCCGCGGCGATGCGGAACGTCTCGGGCGTGACATCGAGCGCATCGAGCACCGGCCTGCTGGCGACGGCGCCGACGAAGGCGAGTGCCCACGTGAGGATCGCCGCCACCGCCAGGACGACGGTGCGCTTCGGCGGGCCGATCGCCGCCGCTACCGCGAGCGGGTTGACGGCGGTGAGGATGGCGAACCAGGCCCTCATGTCGTCACGACGTTACGGTTCCACCGGGCCGAGCTCGCCCGCGGCGACGAGGAGGCCGGAGAGGACGTGCTGCTGGTCGTCCATGCGCGTGACGCCGTCGCGGAACCAGGCGCCGTCCACGAGGCCGGGTGAGCGCGAGCCGGCGGCGTCGGCGGCGTCGTATTGGCGCTCGACGAGGATGGCGGCGGCGCACGTCAGGCGGGCGTGGATGGGGACCCGCAGATCGGCGAGCCGGGTGTCGACCGCCGCGGCGTGACCGAGCGCGCCGATTCCCTCGGCCCACACGCCGAGCCCGGCACCGCGTGCTCGGTGGTCGACGAACGGCACGGGCCAGCCCTCCTTCTGTGACTCCGTCCGCAGCAGCACCCCGAAGCGTGCCGCGAGCGAGCGGGCGTACGCGACGTGGTCCTCCGACAGCCCCCAGGCCGCCGCCTCGCCCAACGTGTAGGCGGCCCACTGGTCGGCCCACGGTGGGACCGCGATGTCCTCGACCTCGTCCCGCGCCGTCGCCAGGTAGTCGAGCACGTCGTACGTAGCGCCATCCCAGCCCTCGCCGGGGAACATGTTGTGCAGCTGCGCGAACGCCCAGGCGGCCTCGCCGGTCGAGTACCGCGAGGTGCGGCCGGCGACGGGCACCCCGGCGTCGAGGTCGTACTCGGACAGCATCTGCCCCTGACTCGTGATCAACGACGTCATGAAAAGTCCCAGCCCGCGGAGCTCCACGTCATAGCGAGCGTCGCCTGTCGCGGCGCGGCGCTGCGCCAGCGCGGCCGCCATCAACGCGCTGGCGCCGAGGCGGGCCGTCGTCGATCCCGACTCGACGAGCGCCACTCCGCCGGCGGCCGGCACGAGATGCTCGAGCATCTCGTCGAGCCCGTGGTCGGCCGGGGCCAGCGTCTCCATGTGACCGCTCCGGGCGAGCTGGTACAGGGACATGGTGACGCCGGCGTGGCGGACGATGTTGTAGCCGGGCAGGATGCGGTCGGCGCGGCGGTCGTACTCGTACACATAGCGGCCGTCGTCCCCCTGGTTGCGCTCCATCCATTCACCCGCCCACACGGCGGCGGCGACGAAGTCGTCCGGTGCCGCGTCTGGGCACCGTTCGGGCGCCAGGAACGACAGCCGCAGCGCGGCGAACGACGCCAGCCAGACGGCGCCGGCGGCGGCGAGACGCCGGGGACGGCTCACGACGCGCGTCGGCGTCGGCCCGCCAGGAGCAGCAGAGGCGCGCTGAACGCAAACGCGGCAGGCAGGCGGCTGAGCGCAAAGCGCACGGCGGCCGGACCATCGAGGCGCGAGCCGTCACGATCGACGACCGCGACCGGCGTGGGCGCGCCCGTGCGCTGCAGCCGGAAGCGGCCGAACCAGTCGCCCACCATGACCATCGCCGACACGAGCTGGCCGCTGCGGGTCGTGCCGACCAGCACGACCCGATCGCGAGCGGACGGAGTGACCCAGATCGTGAGCGCGGCGATGGCCACGTAGCTGAACACCTCGACGCGGGCGCTGATGTCGATGGCCACGTGAAACACGATCGCCACCCAGATGGCGGCGAGGCGCGTGCGCCCGAACCACAGGCCGACCCCGATGAACAGCTCGGTGGCGACCGCTGCCGGACCGACGGCGTAGTACAGCCAGCGCGACGTGAGCACGTCGATCGCCCAACCCGGCAGCGGGGTCGGGTCCAGCACGTGGCGGTAACGGACGACCCGGTCCCACAGCACGAGCCCACCGAACCAGTCCGGGTCGACGAGCTTGCTGATCCCCGAGGCCAGGTACACCAACGACACCTGGGCGCGCAGCAGGAACAGTGGCCACAGCCGGGCTTCGTCGGGAACCGGTGGGAGCCGGCGGCGACGACGCAGCCAGGCGTCGACGGACAGCGCGCGGCCGGCCCCGAGCAACGCGAGCCCCCCGAGCACGATCACCAGGAACGCCCGGTTGTGCCCGAAGTGGGTCTGGCTGATGAGCAGGTTGGCCGCCACGACGAGCAACGTGAGGACCGTCGCCGTTCGAGTCCACAGCCCGATCGTCATGAGCACCGCGGCGCCGGCTCCGACCCACAGCATGGCGAACCACGCCGCCGCCGGCGGGTGCGGGAACCACGAGACGAACGGCTCCCAGAAGTGCTCCTCATACGCCTCGCCGAGGAGGAACGGGCGGAGGTGCACCACGGTCGCCAGGCCGACGGCGATGCGCATCACGGCGATGGCCCGCACGGATCCGGTGCGGTCGAACAGCGTCTCCCAGCGCGGCGCGTCCGTGGCGGTCTCGGCGATGGCGACGTTCACGGTCGGGGCCGCTCGACGCTGCGCAACACCGTGATCGTCGGCCCGCGCGTGTTCTCGTAGGTGGTCACGGTCGCCTCGAGGTACCGCGTCTCACCGTCGGCGGGCGTGTTGATGGCCACCCAGTCGAGCGCGTCGTCGAGGAAGTCGACGGTGGCGCCTACACCCATGTAGGCGTGACGCAGGCGCGACGGTCCCCGCAGCGCCGCCATCCCGACCAAGTCGTTCCACTCGTACCCGTTCCACGGTTCGGCGATCGGCACCCGATCCCCATCCCAGGTGACCCGGATGATGTCCGCCCGCCACGTGCTCGACTCGTTGAACGGCTGGAAGGCGAAGAACTTGTGCGGATCGCGATACCCGTTGACGGCGAACCCGACCTGCACGGCGAGGACGGAGACGACGAAGCCCTGGGCCATGCGGCGTCGCCAGCGCGGGAGCCGGGTGCGCACCGTCGCCATCGTCGGAGTCTGGCAAACGTGAGCGCGGCGAAGTCACCGCCGCGTGGCGCCGGGAGGCCGAGGCAATCGAACTACATCGCCGTAACTGTGGTTCGGTTCGGTTCGCTGGGCGTTGCCCGCGCAACTCCAAGTTGTTCGGCACAGTTCCTTCGGTCATGAGGGAACACTTTTCTCCTGGCCGGCGTGGTCGGCCTCCGCGCGTCGAGGTGTACCGGCGGCTCGACACGCAGATCGGCGAGCTCTGGGAGCGATTGGGAGGCCTCCCGAGCCCGCTCGAGGCAGTTGACATCTGGCGAGGGATCTGGTTCGAGGAAGCGCACCACTCCACGGCCATCGAGGGCAACACGCTCGCGCTCAAGCAGGTCGAGGTCCTGCTCAGTGAGGGTCGAGCGGTCGGTGACAGGGAGCTCAAGGAGTACCTCGAAGTCCGCGGCTATGCCGATGCCGCCGACTGGGTCTACCGCCAGGCGATCACCCCTGGCCAGTGGAGCGCCGGGAAGGTGCTGAGCCTCACCGAGATCCGACACGTCCACCGCGTCCTGATGGCAGCGGTGTGGGAGGTCGCTCCCCATCCCGAGGCCACCCAGGCTGAGGGACCTGGCAGCTTTCGCGAGCACGAGATCCATCCTCTCCCTGGGGGCATGACCCCAGTGTCGTGGCCGCTCGTGCCGGCTCAGCTCGACGGCTGGCTGGACGACGTGAACCGCCTCCGTCCACGGGACCCGGCCTTCTCCGAGACGGTTGCCGACCTACACGCCAGGTTCGAACGGATCCATCCGTTCCTCGACGGCAACGGCCGGGCCGGTCGCCTCGTCCTCAACCTCAGCCTCGTTCGCCTGGGGTATCCGCCGGCCATCGTCTACAAGCGCCAGCGCAGCGAGTACCTGCGAGCGCTCCGTCGCGCCGATCGGGACGATCCGGGCCAGCTCGGCGAGCTGCTCACTCGGGCGGTCCTCGACAACCTCTACCGGTTCGTCGTTCCCGCCATCGCCGGACCAGCGCGGCTCGTTCCGCTGGCGGCGCTCGCAGACGAGCGGGCGAGCGCGGACGCGCTCCGTGTGGCCGCGGCGCGAGGACGGCTGCAGGCGACCCGCGGAGCCGACTGCCACTGGCGGAGCACGCGCACCTGGGTCGACGAGTACCTCGCCGCTCGGTACCGCCGAACACCTTGGCGAAGCTGACGACGAAGGCCAGGGCGCAGCTGCGCGAGCACCTCGCTGGCCGGCCGCCGGAACGGCTGATCGAAGCTGGTGACACTCGGCGACCGCTCACGTGATCGCGGCGATGGCCATCTGCATCGCGGCGGCCGCGTCGAGGAGGGCGCGATCGCCGGCCACCACGACCGCATCGCCCGCACGGATGCGATCGGCGGCGGCGAGGTGGATGGCGTCGTAGGCCCGCAGGGCATGGACTTCGGCGAGGTCGCCGGCGCGCCGCACGAGACCATCGTCGACGTCGACGAGGTCCACCTGGTTGAGGAGTTCGTCCAGTCCACTCTTCGAGGTTCGCAACTGGCGGGGCGAGATGCGACCTATTCGAGCGGCCCGAGCGAGTGCCGCCCGGGCCTCGACCCACGCCAGTCGAATGCTGACCAGTCGCTCGGCACGGTCCCAGAGCTCGCCCGCCGTCTCGGTGCCCGGCTCCTGGACGAGGAGCGGCACGATGGCGGAGGTGTCGAAGTAGGCGATCACCGGCGCTGGTCGGCGACGAGATCCGAGACCGGTCCTTGTGCGTGGAGTGGTACCGGCCGGCGTCGGTGCCGCTGGCGGGCCGGTGTCACGAGTCCCTGACGGATGAGCTTGTCGATGGTTCGTTCCCCGTTGATCGGAACGACACGTGCGATAGCTCGTCCGCGCTCGGTCACGATCACCTCGTCGCCAGCCTGAACCTGCTCGAGATATCGGCTCAGATGATCGCGCAGCTCTCGTACTCCGACCTCGGCCATGACGCCACATTATCACCCTCTGTGGTGGCCACATCTTCCGATCCTAGTCATCGCCGACGCACCGGGTCGCGCCGGCTCCGCACAGGGTCAAGCCCGTCCGCTCGGCGATCTCGTCGATCAGCACTTGGCGAGGCTGGAAACGGAGGGCGGCGTCGAGGGCCACCATCGCCGAGGCGTTGGACTCGCCGTGGAATCGGAACAGGTAGACCACACACGTCCCCTCGCCGAGGTAGATCCTCGTCGCCCGCAGGTCGGGTGGCAGCTGCTCGATGCGCTCGTAGCGGCGCATGCCGACCTCGTCGCTCGGCTCCTCGACGGCATCGTCGACGGCGCATTCGTCCCGTTCCCGCAGCGCGATCTCGACGGCGTGGTGACCTTCGTGGTCGGAGTTGAGCCAGAAGCGGGCCCGGCCGCGGCGCACGTCGACGTCGCCGGTGTCCCATCCCGAGGGGAGGGCTTCGACGCACGGCACTGAGCTGGCGCTGGGGACCGTCTGGGCGATGAGGATCATCACGTTGCTCGTCCCGCACGCCGGTTCGTCGGAGATCCGCAGCTCGGCCGGGGTGAACATGAGGAACACGTTCACCGGCGCGAACAGTGTCGCCGCGGCCACGCCGAGCGCAAGCGGCACCCGGCGCGGGCCCCACGTCTGCAGGGACATCGGCCGGCGGGCGGGGGCAAGGGCGCGGAACTGCGCGACGAGATCACGGCCGTCCCGCTTCATCGCGGTCCGCAGCTGTGAGGGACTGGCGATGCCACGGGCGGCGGCGAAGGCCTCGGCGATCTCGTCAGGCGAGAACTGGCGGAGCGCCCGCTCGTACACACGCTCGGCGTCGGTGCGCACCGCCAGGACGAGCATCATGTTGGCGAGGTCGACGGCTTCGCGCCAGGGCGACGGACGGATCTGGGCGAAGGCGACGTCGATGACGACGAGGTGGCCGTCGCGCACGAGGAGGTTGGCCGGCTTGATGTCTCGATGGGCGAGCCCGGCCCGCCACAGCAGCCTGACCAGGGCCAGCCCCTCGTCGATCACCTGATCATCGACGTCGGCGTCACCGATCTCGTTCGCGCCGTCGAAGAACTCGGTCACGAGCAGGTACTCGCGCTCGGGGGTCAACTCGACGACGCCCATCGGCGCCGCCGTCGGCACGCCGGCGTCCCTCATCACCCGCAGCGCGTAGTCCTCGTACTGGACGAGTCGGCGCACCGATTGGAAGGGGCGTTCGTCCTCCAGCCGTCCGTAGAGGATCGTCCGCCCGAGCTTGTACCACCGGTCAGAGCGCACGTGGTTCATCGCGTAGAGCTTCCCGAACATGTAGGTGTCGGGGTGCCCGGCGACGCGCAGGCGCAGTGGAGTCGAGCCGCCGGACCCGGCGAGGCCGATGGGGCGGATGTCGACGACCCTGACGCCGAGCTGGTCCTCCACGGCGCGCCGGATCGCCTCCCCCCGCCGGCCGCCGACATCGAGGTGGGCGGTCTTGCCGCGCCGGTAGAGGACCGGAAAGACGTCGTTGGGGGTGAAGAACCGGAAGGCGTTGAGCGGGATGGCGACCCCCCACACGACACCGGTGAGCACGTCGAACGGGTGATCGACGCCGAGGTAGAGCCGGGCCGCCGCGACCAGGAAGATGATGACGCCGCCGATGTACTTGGCGATCCTGCGTGGCGG
>JACCUL010000312.1 GCA_013811855.1 Acidimicrobiia bacterium | reverse complement strand
GTCATGGCCGACGCCATCCGCGCCGAGCTGCAGGCCGCGGGGTGGACCGTGGAGACGACCGCGTCCGGCACCGCGGCGCATAGATGACGGCGCTGTTCGAGCCGACCGATCCGCCGGCGCTCCGTCGCTTGGCCGCGCTCGACTTCGAGCCCCTCGTGCGCCACGACACGCCCGAACCGTTGCCGCGATGGCGCCCGATGGGTTACCAGCCGGGGCTCGACGGCGTGCGGGCGCTGTCGGTCGTGGCCGTGATCCTCTACCACGCCGGCTTCCCGTGGATGCACGGGGGGTTCTTCGGCGTGGAGGTGTTCTTCGTCGTCTCGGGCTTCCTCATCACTTCGCTGCTGCTCGACGAGCGGGTCACGGCCGGGTCCGTCACGCTGCGCCAGTTCTGGCTGCGCCGCGCCCGGCGCCTGCTGCCGGCCCTGCTGGCCGTGCTCGCCGCGGTGGCCGTCTGGGCGTTGGTCTTCGGGTCGCCCGACCAGCGCTGGCAGCTCCGCCGGGACCTGCCGTGGGCGCTGGCCTATGGCGGCAACTGGGGCCAGATCGCCGGTGATGTGCCGTACTACGCCGGCGACCCGCCGCTGCTGCGTCACCTCTGGAGCCTGGCGATCGAGGAGCAGTTCTACCTCCTGTGGCCGCTGGCGTTCGTGGCGCTGACGGCCACGGTGCGCCGGCGGACGTCGATCGCCAAGGGCGTTGCTGCCGTGGCGGTCGGATTGATGGTGCTCACGTTCTGGCTCCACCGCGGGTTCGGTCGGCTCGACGTGCTGGGCGGTGTCGACCGCGTCAACTTCATGTACCTGTCGACGTTCACCCGGGCCAGCGGTCTGCTGCTCGGCGTGGCGGCGGCGTTCGTGTGGCAGCCGTGGCGCACGGCGCGGGCCGATCGACCGTCCGACGCCGCGGTCGGGCGGCGCCTCGACGTCGCCGGGGCCATCGCCGTCGCGCTGCTCGGCTGCATCGCCGCCACCGCGTCGTTGACGGCCGGGTACGTCTACCAGTGGCTGCTGGCCCTGGTGTCGCTCCTCTCACTCGTCGTCGTGCTCGTCGTCGTCCACCCCGCCGCCTCCAGGATCCGCCGCACCTTCGGGTGGCGTCCGCTCGTCGCTGTCGGCCGGCGCAGCTACGGGCTGTACCTGTGGCATTGGCCGATCTTCGTGTTCGCCGGGGCGACGCACGGCTCGGTCGCCCGGGTCGCCGGAGCGCTGGCCATCACCGCGGTCGTCTCCGAGCTCTGCTACCGCTACGTCGAGACGCCGATCCGCAGGGGGGCGCTCGGGCGTTGGTGGGCGGCAACGCCGTCCGAGGTGCGCCTGCGACCGCTCGCCATCGGTGTCAGCGTCGTCATGACGCTCGCCGGTGCGTACGCGCTCGTCGGCCCGTTCGACCGGGCCGCCGGCGGGACCGACGTCGAGTTCGATGCTCCGCCCGGACCCACCGCCGAGCAGTCGGGCGGGCCATCGAGCCCCGCTCCCCGCGCGTTGCCCCGCCAGGTCGCCATCGTCGGCGACTCGCAGGCTCACTCGCTGGCCATCAACGCGCCCGGCGGTCTCGAGCAGACGCTCGTGCTGACCGATGGCTCAATCGACGGCTGCAGCATCTACGACGGCGGACGGGTCCACAGCTCGCGGGAGTTCGACAACTCGTTCTCGATCTGCGAGAACTGGAGACAGGACTGGGCGCGGGCCGCGCAGTCGGCCGACGGCGACCTGGTGCTCGTCGTGCTCGGGGCGTGGGACGTCTTCGACCTGGAGACGGCGGACGGCACCTACCTCACGTTCGCCAGCCCGGAGTGGGATCGCTATGTGACAGCGCAGTTGCAGTCGGGTGTCGACGCGGTCGTCGACGCGGGCGCCGACGTGGCGCTGCTGGAGGTGCCGTGCATGCGGCCCCAGGACGTCGACGGTGCCGGTGTGCCGGCCCTGCCCGAGCGGGGCGACGACGCCCGCGTCGCCCACGTCAACGACCTGTGGCGCCAGGTGGCGGCGGCGAACCCGGGCACCGTGCGCTTCGTCGAGGGCCCCGACGAGTGGTGCGGCGACCCGGCGGTCGGGAGCGACCTCGGCTACCGCTGGGACGGCGTGCACGTGTACAAACCCGGCGCCGACCTCATCTTCGAGTCGATCGCGCCCGTCCTGGCCGCGCTGTAGGCAACCAGGGCGCTACGAACCGGTTCTGATTCCCTCTTCCCGCGAATTTCGCCCGGCTTCGCGCATCAGAACCTGCAACGGGAAGTTACCGATGGGTAGACAGCGAGGTTACCGACTGGTAACTTAGCTCCCATGGCTGATTTCTCCCTGAGCCTCGACGAGGACCAGATCCAGATCCAGAAGTGGGTCCACGACTTCGCCGAGGGCGTCGTGCGGCCCGCCGCGCACGAGTGGGACGAGCGGGAGGAGTTCCCGTACCCGATTGTCGAGGAGGCGGCGCAGATCGGCCTGTACGGCGTCGACTTCCTGCTCAACGCGATGGCCGACCCGACGGGGCTGACGCTGCCGGTCGCCGTCGAGGAGCTGTTCTGGGGTGACGCCGGCATCGGCATGGCGATCATGGGCTCCGCCCTGGCCGCCGCCGGCATCGCCGGCAACGGCACGCCCGAGCAGATGATGGAGTGGGTGCCCCAGTGCTACGGCACGCCCGACAAGCTCGCCCTCGGGGCCTTCTGCGTCAGCGAGCCCGACGCCGGGTCCGACGTGTCGAGCCTGCGCACCCGGGCCGTGTACGACGAAGCCGCCGACGAGTGGGTGCTCAACGGCACCAAGGCGTGGATCACGAACGGCGGCATCGCCGACGTGCACGTCGTCGTCGCCGCCGTGGACCCGGCGCTCAAGGGTCGGGGCCAGGCGTCCTTCGTCGTGCCGCCGGGCACGAAGGGCTTGAGCCAGGGCCAGAAGTACCTGAAGCACGGGATCCGGGCGTCGCACACCGCCGAGGTCGTGCTCGACGACGTGCGGATTCCCGGCGGCTGCCTGCTCGGCGGCAAGGACAAGCTCGACGCCAAGCTGGCGCGGGCCCGCGAGGTCGGGCACTCGGGGGAGAAGCAGCCGGCGATGTCGACGTTCGAGGCCACCCGCCCGACCGTCGGCGCCCAGGCCCTCGGCATCGCCCGGGCGGCGTACGAGTTCGCCCTCGACTACGCCAAGGAACGCACGGCGTTCGGCCGGCCGATCATCATGAACCAGGCGATCGCCTTCAAGCTGGCCAACATGATCACCGAGATCGACGCCAGCCGCCTCCTCATCTGGCGCGCCGCGTGGCTGGCCGGCAACGGCGGCTACACCAACGCCGAGGG
>JACCUL010000297.1 GCA_013811855.1 Acidimicrobiia bacterium | reverse complement strand
GCTCGGTCGTGCCGCTCGGCGCGACCAGATCGCCGGGCAGGGCGATCGGGGCGTCGATGGTGGCGACCACGTCCCGGGCCCCGGGGTCGTTGAAGTACCCGTCCTTGCAGCGCACGAGATCGGAGACGGCCCAGACCTGTTGTGGCACCGCGGCGACGGTGTCCGGCACCGACGCCCCCAGCGCGGCGGTCGACAGGGTGACGGCGACGAGCCCGCCGAGGGCACGGGAAAGCGTGGGCTTGGCCGGCATCCGGGCTGTGTACCCCGAGCCGGGACAGGCGACACCGATCTCGACACCAGATCGTCACAATTGTCATCTGACGGGTCGAGCGACTCCCGCCATCAGGGCTCGAAGCACCGCCCGGCGGCGTGGTCGGTGAAGCTGGACCCGGCCTCGGCGACGAAGTCGGCCTGCCAGCTGGCCGGGGCGAGGCTGAGGAGCAGCGCACCGAGGGTGCCGTCCTCGCGCACCACCGGCGCCGGCAGGTTCGGGGTGACGACGCCGGCGCCGTCGGTGACACCGCCGGTCGAGACGACGAACTCCGTCACGCCTCGTGCAGTGGGCCTGCCGCGGCGGCCGAGGGCCGGGTAGCGCTGGTACACGCCGTTCTCGTTGCCGACGAACAGCAGCTCGACGTCGTAGCGGTCGAGCAGTGCGTACAGCGGAGCCATCCGCTCGATGTTGCCCTGGGCGCCCTGGCTCCACCGCGGGTGGTGCCAGTAGGCCGCCTCGCACGGTCGGTCGTGCGCTCGCAGGTCGGCCTCCAGCCAGCGGTACATCGGTGAGCCGACCCCGCACCCGCCGTGGTAGCCGCACATCGAGTTGAGCGAGTACATCCGCCACCCCCGGGCCGTCCAGGCGTAGTACGGCGCGATGCCGCCGAAGTAGTCGTAGTACGCGGCGCCCCGGTCGGTCTTGTACTCGTGGTTGCCGGGCGTCGGTCGGGTGCGCTCCTTGAACCGCCCCCAGAGCGGATCGAAGCAGCCGGTGAACTCGGCTGTGGCGCCGTCGGGCGAGACGAGGTCGCCGGGCATGACGATGCGGGCGTCGATCGCGGCGACGACGTCGCGGGCGCCGGGAGGGTTGCTCACCCCCGTTCGGCAGCGGACGAGGTCGGCGACGACCCAGATCGGCGTCGGCGCGGCTTGGGCGACCTGCGGCCCAACGAGCGTGGCGACGGTGGTGGACATCGTGAGGACGGCGAGCGCGCTGAGGGCGTGCCGCCACCGGGGGGTGCGGCGCATTCCCCCTGTCTATCGCGCCGAGAACGTGACCCAGGTGTCGGGCGTCTGCGGTTTGGCCGACGTGTCCACGGCACGTACGGACACTCCGTACTGACCGGCGGGCAGGGCCCGGCTGAACGTCCAGCCGGTGGAGGCCGCGCCACGCGACCACAGCGTGGCGTCGAACTGGCGGAACGTGGCCGCCCACGTGCCGTTGGACTGCAGCCACAGACGCGTGGCCTGATCGCGGATGGCGACGCGCACCCGGTCGACGCCGACGTCGTCGGTGGCCTGCCCACTGAACGCCACCGGTGACGGCACCTTGGTGTTGCGGGCCGGGCTGGTGACGCTCGACGTTGGCGGCGCCGTGTCGCCGGGCGGTGGGTCGCCCTCGTCGAAGCACGTCCCGCTGGCCGCGTCGGTGTAGGTCTCGCCGGCTTCGGGCACGAACCGGGCGCTCCAGCTCGACGGCGTGAGGTCGACGCGCAGCGCGCCCATGGTGCCGTCCTCGCGGGCCACCGGTGACGGCGGGTTGGGCACGACCTCGCCGGCGCCGTCGTCGACACCACCCGTCGACACCACGAACTCGGTCACGCCGCGCGGGTCGGCGACGCCGTTGGCGTCCAGCGCGCGGTAGCGCTCGTACACGCCGTTCTCGTGGGCGACGAGGAGGAGCTCGACCCCGTAGCGCACCATCAGGTCGTAGACCGGCGCCATCTTGTCGATGTTGCCGTGGCCGCCCTGGCTCCAGCGCGGGTGGTGCCAGTAGGCGGCCTGGCAGACGCCCGGGTGGGTCCGCAGCTCGTTCTCCAGCCACCGGTACTGAGGCCCGGTGGCCGAGCAGCCACCGACGTACCCGCACATGGAGTTGAGGGCGTACATGCGCCACCCGTTGATCTCCCACGCGTAGTACTTGGGGATCGGGTTGAAGTACTCGAAGTAGCCGGCCGCGCCCGGCGTGTTGTACTCGTGGTTGCCGGGCACTGGCTTCATGCGCGACTTGAGCCAGCCCCAGACGGGGGCGTGGCAGTTGTTGTACTCGTCGATCGATCCGGACGGCGTGGCCAGGTCGCCCATGATCAGCAGCGGCGCGTTGTCGACGGCGACGATGTCGCGCACCGCCGGGTTGGCGCCCTCACCGTTCGGGCAGCGGACGGGGTCACCGAACGCCCAGACATGCACCGTCGCGGCCGTGGCCGTCAGTGGCGGGCGGGCGAGGGCCAGCCCTGCGCTCAGCGTGGCCAGTGCCACGGCGATGCCGAGCAGGCGCCGCGCCCGTCGATCGTTCCTGTGCATGCTTGGCCTCCCGCGTTCGCCCATCGCTCGACTGATGATACGCGCCTCGGGCGCACATGGCGATTCCGGCGCCGTGCCGACCGTTAGGTTGGTCGCCCATGGCACGGTTCGGACGGGTCCTCACGGCGATGGTCACGCCGTTCGCCGTCGACGGGGCGGTCGACGTCGACGGCGCGGTGACGCTCGCTCGCTGGCTGCAGGACCAGGGCAACGAGGGGCTGGTCATCGCCGGCACGACGGGCGAGGCGCCCACGCTCAGCGACGACGAGAAGCTGACGCTGTTCGAGTCGGTGGCCGAGTCCGTGACGATCCCGATCGTGGCCGGCTCGACCACCAACGACACCGCCCACTCCGTCCACCTCACGGCCGAGGCGGCCAAGTTGGGCGTGGCCGGGGTCCTGGCCCTCTGCCCGTACTACAACCGTCCGTCCCAGGCCGGCATCGAGGGCCACCTGCGGGCCGTCGCCGAGTCCTGCGACCTGCCGGTCGTCGTCTACGACATCCCCGTCCGCACCGGGCGCAAGATCGCCACCGCGCTGCTGGCCCGGCTGGCCCACGACGTCCAAACCATCGTCGCCGTCAAGGACGCCACCGGGAACCCCGCCGAGACGGCCCGCCTGATCGCCGCCGCCCCCGCCGGCTACGAGGTGTACAGCGGCGACGACGCCATGACCCTGCCGCTCCTGGCCGTGGGCGCCGTCGGCCTGATCGGCGTGGCGACGCACTGGGTGGCGCCCGACGTGGTCGAGATGTTCGACGCCTGGGAGGCCGGTGACACGGGGCGCGCCCGCGCCGTCAACGCCCGCCTGCTCGGCAGCTGGGCGTACGAGACCGGTGACGAGGCGCCGAACCCCGGTCCGGCCAAGGC
>JACCUL010000281.1 GCA_013811855.1 Acidimicrobiia bacterium | reverse complement strand
CCGCGAGTCCGTGTCCGCCGCCGTCGCCGCCGGCGCGAGCGCCGCCCAGACCGCCAGCTGCAACGCCGGCGAGGTGGCGACCGGCGGCGGTTGCGAGATGACGGGCGCCGCCTCGACGCAGTTCGAGGCCAGCATCAACGGCGCCGGCACCGCCTACACCTGCCGGATGCGCAACGACACCGGCGTCAACCAGACGATCACCGCCCAGGTCGTCTGCCAGGCCAACGGCGTCGCCGGCGGCGGCAGCGGCGGCGGCGGCACCACCGACCACACCCTGCTGACCAACATCGGGACGAACACCCACCCCCAACTCGACGCCCACCTCGCCGCCACCGGGACGGCGGTCCACGGCCTCGGCCCGCTGGCGACCGCCGGGTTCGAGCCGGTCCTGCTGCTGGGAGGGATGTAGCGTGCCCACGACGTACAAGGTGTTGGGTCAGGTCAACCCCGCCGCGACCACCGACACGACGCTCTACACGGTGCCGGCCGCGACCTCCGCGGTGGTCTCCACGATCTCGGTCGCCCAACTCGCCGCGGGGTTCTCGACGTTCCGGATCGCGGTCCGCCCGGCCGGGGCCGCCATCGCCACCAAGCACTACCTGGCCTACGACGTGGAGGTCTACGAAAAGACGGCGCAGACCCTGACCCTCGGCGTCACCCTCGCCGCCACGGACGTGATCACCGTCCGGGCGGGCAGCGCCAACGTCGCCTTCTCGGCGTTCGGCTCGGAGTTGACATAGTGGCAACCGGAACCATCGGGGTCAACCCGAGCACGGTCGGCCCGACGGGGGCGCAGGGGGCGACCGGCGCCACGGGGCCGGCCGGCACGACCGACCACACCCTGCTGACCAACATCGGGACGAACGCCCACACGGCGATCGACACCCACCTCGCCGGCACGGCGAACCCCCACGCGGTCACCAAGACGCAGGTCGGCCTCGGCAGTGCCGACAACACGACCGACGCGGCCAAGCCGGTGAGCACCGCCCAGCAGACCGCGCTCAACCTGAAGGCCAACCTCGCCGGCCCGACGTTCACCGGCACGGTCGTGCTGCCCGCCAACCAAACCCTGACCACCCCGACCATCGCGGACCTCACCAACGCCGGCCATGCCCACACCGGGGCGACCAGCGGCGGCACCCTCAATGCCAGCGCCATCGCCGCCGGCACCGTCGCCACTGCTCGCCTTGGCACCGGCACCGCCGACGCCACCACGTTCCTGCGGGGCGACCAAACCTACGCCGTGCCGGCCGGCGGTGGCGGCGGCGCCCCGACCGCCGCCACCTACATCGTCCAGACCGCCGACGCCACGCTCTCGGCCGAGCAGGCGCTGGGCGCCCTGGCCACCGGCATCCTCAAGAACACCACCACGACGGGGGTGCTGAGCATCGCCGCCGCCGGCACCGACTACGAGACGGCCGGGACGAGCTCCACCCATGCCGCCCTGAACGCGGCGCACGGGGCGGCCGGGGCGGTCGTTGGCACGACCAATACCCAGACCCTGACCGGCAAGACGCTGACCGCCCCGACCATCGCCGACCTGACCAACGCCGGCCACGGCCACACCACCGCCGCCACCGGCGGCACCCTCTCGGCGGCGGCTATCGCCAGCGGCACCGTCGCCACCGCCCGCCTTGGCACCGGCACCGCCGATGCGACGACGTTCCTCCGCGGCGACCAGACCTACGCGGTGCCGGCCGGCGGCAGCGGCACGGGCGACGTGGTCGGTCCGGCCTCCTCGGTGGATGGTGGGGTCGCCCTGTTCTCCGGCACGACCGGCAAGATCATCAAGGCCGTCGCCGGCAGCGCGACCGCCGGCACCTGGCCGAAACTGCCGGTCGGGACGCTGCTGACGACGCCCGAGGCCGGCGCCCAGGAGCTCGACGGGGCGACGCTCTACAACACCCCCAACACGACCAACGGGCGGGTCGCCGCCGCCGACACCGTCGTCTTCCGGCTGGCCGCCAACGGCGCCGCCCTCGGCCCCACGATCGCCGATTTCTTCGGCGCGACCAGCGCGTTCCCGACCGTGGCCGGTGCCGTCTACCAGTTCGTCTATTACCTGTGGTACCTGAAAACGACCGCGGGGACGGTGACCTACACGCTGACGAACACGCAGGCGTACACCAACCTCGTCGGCGCCTGGGAACAGTCGAACGCGATCGGTCTCCAGGGCCAGAGCGGGGCGGGGACGGCCGGCATCGGCGCGACGGCGGGGACGACGACCGCCGCCGCCGCCTTCCCGCCGACCGCCGGGCTGACCACGGCGGTCACCCACTGGGCGCGGGTCTCCGCGCTCGCCGAAGTCAACCTCGCCGGCGACATCCGGCTCCGGATCACGAGCAGCCTCGGGACGGTGACGCCGCTCCGGGGCAGCTACTACACCGTCCGGCGCTTGCCGGCCGGAAACACGGGCGTGTTCGTTGCCTAGGAGGAGCCCATGGCAACCGTGCAGATCGCCGTCCCCGACGCCGCCATCGCCGAGCTCGCCGAGGCGCTGGCCCTGTTGATGGGCGTGCCCGTCCCCGCCACGGGCGCCCTGAAGGCGGACCTGTTCCGCCAGTGGGTCCAGACCCAGGGCGTCTCCCTGATCCGCGACCTGCGGTCGCGGAAGGCGTCCGCCGCGGAGCGGGAGAAGCCGCCCGACGAGGCGCTGAATTGGTAGCGTGGCCGATGGGACTCCTTCCGCTGCAGGTCCCCCCGGCGGTGGGGGACGCCTGGGCCTGGATCGCCGGGGTGATGGCCCTCGCCGTGGCCGCCCTGTTCGCCGCCGTCGTCAAGGCGTGGGGGGCGCACCTCGCGTCCGAGACGCGGCGGGGCGACGACTTCAAGGAGCAGGCCAAGGCGGCGACCGGCGTCGGCGACAAGACGGTGGACGTCCTCCGGGACACGACCAACGCCGTCGACCGCCAGCGGCAGGCGGTGGCCGACCAGGTCGTCGAGCTGCGGACGCTGCGGCAGACGATCGCGGCGCAGGCGGCCGAGATGGCGACGCTGCGGCAGACGGTCGAGGTCGAGACGCGGGCGACGCGGCAGGTCGCCGAGGACACCAGCCGACGG
>JACCUL010000270.1 GCA_013811855.1 Acidimicrobiia bacterium | reverse complement strand
GCGCGACGCTGCTCGACGGGGCGCGCCAGGCCGAGCCTCACGAGCCGTCCGGCGGCGCGGTGCGCGGTGTTGGGCGCGATGCCGAGCGCCGTTGCGAGCTCACGGACGCTCAGGTAGGCGATGACTCGGTCAGACTCGACGGCCGCGTGCGCGGCGAGGACCTCGAGCGCACACCACGCGACTGGTCCGGTTTGGCGGCGGAGATCGGCGGCGCTCGCGCCGAGCGTGATCGTCCCTCGATCGTCGGCGCCGGGAGGCACTACGCCGCCGGTGGGTTCTGGGCCCAGCACTGCTCGACGTACCAGAGCAGCGCCGAGCGCGTGATGCGCTTCTGATGACCGCACCAGAAGAACGGCATGCCCGACTTCCCGTGGGTGCGCTCCCACTCGGCGGTCAGCGCGTAGGCCCGCGTCCGGCCGATCTGGAGCGCATCGCCCATCTGGTCGACGGTCAGCACGGACGGAAAGTCCTCGAACATCGCTACTCCTCTACTGAAGTGCCCAACCCCGATGCCGGACTATGCGCGCCGATCCAACTTGAAGTCAAGAACTGCCGATGCGTAGTGCGGTATGTTGGGACGCGATGGTCGGTCGAAAGCGGGCCGAGCAACCGGAGCCGCCTCCTCCGTCGCTCACCGCCCACCAGATCGTGGCCTATAACTTCGCTCGGGCTCGCGAGGCGTACGGATGGACTCAGGCCGAGACGGGTGAACAGCTGGAGCCGTTCCTCGGCTACAAGCTCAACCAGGCCGGCATCTCGGCGATCGAGAAGACTTACGACAGCGAGCGGCGTCGCAACATCGACGTCGCCGAGGTGGTCGCCTTCTCCCGGTGCTTCGGTTTCCCGATCGGCTGGTTCTTCCTACCCCCCGCCGGCCACACCGCCGACCTGATCGAACCGGTGCAGACGGGCGACCTTGAGCGCGTCAACCTCGACGCCGCCCACTTGGTCACCCTCGCTCTCGGCACACCACGTGCCTGGGACCACTTCGTCGAACGCGTGGGCTCCTTGCTCGACGAAGCGCCCGAGTCCGTGGGCGCCGCACTCCGGTTGGCCTTCCGAGGTGAACCCGACCACGAGGGATGGGAGAAGCAGATCGATCTGCGTCGCCGCGCCCTACGCGAGACGACGCTCGGGAGGCAGGCCGGCCCCGGCGAGGAGGTCATCGCGAAAATGGCGTCATTGCTCGTCGACCTGGTCAAGCTCACACCACTCGGATTCGAGTACCTGCGCGACACCGATCCGCAAGAGGCGCTCCGGCTCCTCACGAAGGGCGACGCCGACGTCCAGAACCTGCTGAAGACGAGGCGTCACGAACGACTCGCCGGGATCGCGGGTCACGGCGGCTTCGACGACCTCGAGGAGATCGATCCGGCCGACGTGCTCGGCATGCGGGAAGACGCGAGCGAGGCGACCGAGTCGCAGCAGCCGTGATCGGCGCCTGCGACGTCGATCGCCCGGCTCACACGACGCGTGGGACGCAGACGGCATGTGCATCACCTCTGGGTGGCACGACAACCATCAACCTCGGCGGCGCGGCGCGCGCAACGGTGATGTCGCGCTACCGCGTCGCCACCAGCGCGACGCGGTCAACTTCGCGCTGCGCGCGCTCGCTGTTGAGCGCCCGGATCTCGACGAGGGTCCGCCAGATCCGGGGGTCCGGCTGGCGGGGTGACGTGATGGCGCCTCGTGCGGCTTGTGCTGGATGATTCTGATCGACGCCTCGGCCTGGGTCCGTTGCTCGCCGGTGAGGCGCTCGGCAAGTGCGATGACGTCGTCGGGGTCGAGGAACTCGACGCGCTCGTTCACCGGCCGGGAAGGTCGAGCGCGTCGCGATGCGCTCAGCCGCAATGGCGACCCGGTCCCGACGCCTCTCGACCGTTGTCTGTGGCCACATTGCGAGCGCTAGTGTGGCGTCATGAGCGAGATGGGCGTTCGTGCGCTTCGCGATCACCTGAGCCAGTGCCTCGAGCGGGTGAAGGCTGGTGACGAGATCGTGATCACTGACCGCGGTCGCGCCATCGCCCGCATCACACCGATCGGTGGGGAGCGGACGATCGATCGGCTCGTGGCAGCGGGCATCGTGACCCCTGCAGCACGCTCTTCGCGCGCGAGGCCGAGACCGGTGACGGCGGACGGCACGGTGTCGGACCTCGTGGCCGAGCAGCGACGGTGATCGCCTACTTCGACACCTCTGCCCTCGTGCCACTCGTCGTCGATGAGCCGGGAACGCCGTCCGCCATCGCGCTGTGGACCGGCGCCGACCGCGTCGTCACCGTCCGTCTCACACAGGTCGAAGCGCACGCCGCGTTGGCCCACGCGGCGCGCCTTGGACGGCTGACCCGATCGCAACATGGGGCGACCAAGTCGAACCTGATGCGGCTGCTCGGCAGCGTGGACTGGATCGAGGTCGACCCCGCGCTCATGACCTCGGCGTGCGAGCTGGCAGAGCAGCACGCCCTGCGCGCCTACGACGCCGTGCACCTCGCAGCCGCCGAGCGGCTGGGGCCGCGGAAGGTTGTTGTCGTGGCCGGCGATCGAGCCATGCTGGCCGCCGCTCGGTCACGCGACTTGGCGACCGCCGCCATCCCCTGACGGCGAACCTACGCGACCCGCCCCGCTCGGTCGGTGTCCGGGCGTCGACTCACACGGACGATCCTCGGTTCGCGACACTCTGCTGGTGTTGGTGATCCGCGGCACGAAGAAGGTGCTCGACCGCATCCCGAACGTCCCGCGCTCCGTCGACGCCGATCGCTCCACCACCAGGCTCGGTGACTGGTACGTCAACGTGCTGTTCTGGAAGCCGCAAGTCGCCCTGTTCGTCAGCGAGACGACGCTGCTGCCTGTGCTGGTCCCCTTCGCGCCCGCCGCCACCCTGCTCGACCGGTTCCCGACCGCGCTGCTCGCCAACCTGCAAGCCCATGAGGTCCCACGCACTTTCACCGATGCCGAGCTCGACGAGATGCACGAGCGTCGCCTCACCAAGACTGCCAACCGCAGCGTGGTCGGCGTGATGAACGAGTTCCGGTTCCTCGGCGAGATCTACTTCCACGAAGACGGCGAAACCGACCTCGTCGCCCTCTCGATGCGACTGGCCGACACACCCTGCAGCCCGCTGTACACGCGCCACATCAGCCCCGACCACGAACTCGCCGCGCTCGTCGCATCCAACCCCAGCTGATCCACCATCGGTCTGGCCAGGCCGCTCCTACGATTGCTGTTCGTGTCAGTCACCGAGTACGACTGCGTCTTCGATCTCGCCGAAGCAGTCGGACATCAGAAGTACGTGGGCGCCGACGACGAGGCGGGCCTCGGCGATGGCCGCGCCGTCGCCGCAGTCGTCGAGATCGACGGACGTCTCTGGGAGGTGCACGCCGACACTCGGACCGCTCGGCTGCGAGACCTGCTCGCCGCCATCGACGCCGACATCGCACCCCGTCTCCGCCGCACGCCGGCCGGCCGAGTCGCGCTGGACGACGGCCGCATCGAAGGTCTGTTCCTCTACGAGGTCGAGCAACGGCCGGTACAAGCGCGACGATCGATCATCGAGACGTTCACCTGTTCGACCTGCTGGCTCATCAAGCCCACCACGCAGCGATCGGCGGACGGCATGCGCTGCACCGAATGCCATGCCGACGGTTGACGACGCTGGACACGTCCGAATGCAGCGTGAGGCACCGCGCGGCCGTGATCGCAGGGCCGAGGTCGCGAACTGCGTCCGCCACCGCTCGGGCGTCGCTGCGCAGAGATGGGCCCGGCCGATCGACGTGTGACGGGTCGGTCGTACACTGGTGCCGTGAGCATCAAGGTGGTCGGGCGCTGCGAGACCGCTCGCGAGCTGGCCGGCGATCGGCCCCCCACGGACGACGACGTGCCGATCGCGCGTGACGGGCGACGCCTCGACACGCCTGCCAAGGTCCGGGCGTTCCTCGAGGAGATCAACGCCGAGCGGTCGGCAGCCACCTCTCGTGACGGCTGATGGGTCCGACGGGTTCGATCCCGACTTGATCCTGGCTGTCCTTGACGCCCATGGTGTCGAGTATCTGCTGGTCGGCGGAATCGCTGCCCGCGCCTACGGAGCCCAGCGGCGAACCGCGGACGTCGACTGCGTCCCGAACACCACCATCGAGAACCTCGAACGAGTCTCGGCTGCACTGCGTGACCTCAAGGCGCGCCTGCGCGTTGGCGGGATGACCGACGAGGAGGCGCGACAGCTTCCGGTGCAACTGAACGCGGCGACGCTTGCAGCGTTCGGCTCGTCGACGTGGATGACCGACGCTGGCCCACTCGACCTGCTCGTCGAGCTGCGCGATCGAGCCGGCGGGCGTCACACGTACAACGACTTGGTCGGACGCGCTGTTCGCTACGAGGTCGGGGACCTCACCGTCGTGCTTGCCTCGCTCGACGACATCATCGCTTCGAAGGAGTTCGCCGGTCGCGAGAAGGATCGCGATGGTCTCCCAGAGCTCATGCAGCTCCAGCAGCGCCTCCACGACGACGGGAGTCCCTGAGCGGGAGAACTCCCGATAGCCGCGGCCGCCCTCTCACAACTCGCGCGTCCTCGATCACCGGCCCTCGGCAGGTAGGCGCGTCCTTTACCGCCGCCGGCCGGGCGCCCCAGGTACCCGTCCTCGGCAACAGACTTCGTGTGCACGACCTGCCGCCGACGATCGACCTGCTCGCCGAGGCCCTCGCAGGGCGAGCCGATCAGCGATGTCCGTCACTGGGCGCCCTTGTCCGCCGGCGGGTAGGGCCTCATATGTCGTATTTATCGGACATGTGTCGGGTAACATCGACATGTGGCAGCTGTTGGTGCCGAGATCGAGACGTTGATCCCGGGCGCACAAGGCCGGGTGCTCGGCGCGTTGGTGCGCCTCGACGGGCCGCGGACGATCAGTGACGTTGCCCGGCTAGCAGACGTCAGTCGGGATCGAGCCGCGACCGTCGTCGATGGCCTCGAGCGGCTCGGACTGGTCGAGCGTCGCCATGCCGGTCGAGCTCACCTCGTCCAGCTGATCGACGAGCACCCCGTGTCGCAATCGCTCCGTGAGATCGAGCGGACGAGGGAACGAACCGTCGAGGCACTTCGAGCGGCTGCACGCGGGCTCGAACCGGCGCCGACCTACATGGCGCTCTACGGCTCGTGGGCTCGCGGGGAGGCCACGGAGGATTCGGATCTTGATGTCGCCGTGATCGCCGACCCCGCCGACGATGTCGATGCCTTGCTCGCTGCGCTCGATGCCTGGTCGAGGTTCGCCGGACGTGCGACCGGGCGGAACCCATCCTTGGTGATCGCAGAGGGGCGGAGGAAGGCGAGGGGCGCTCTGTGGTCGTCGGTGCGGCGTGACGCGATCGTCCTCGTCGACACGCCCGAGGTCGACCATGGCGCGTGAGGAGACGGTGCCCATCACGAAGGCGGACGCCGTCACGCACTGTCGGCAGGCTGAGGAGAATCTCCGCGCCGCGAGCACTCCCTGGCGATCGGAGACTTCAACGCCGCCGACGCAGTGGCCGGGACGAACCTCGGTCGACGCTGGAAGGGTCCACACGAACAAGCGGCACAGTTCGTCACCGGCGCGGGCATCGACGGACGAGACGTCGCCAAGGAGCTGCGCCGACTCCTGCCGCTCAAGACGCAATCGCACTACAGCTCGCAACCGCTCACGCGCTCGAAGGCGACGATGTGCGTCGAGGCCGCCCGTCGTGCGGTCGCTGTCCTCGGCGAGCGACCAGTCGCGTCGCCGGTGGCTGACTGATAGGCGAGCCCGCTGGCCCCGCAGCTGCCGTGCCAGATCCCGTGCCACAACCCGGCCGTCCGGTGCAGGGTGACATCGTGTCGAACCAGGGGCTACTGTCGAACCCGAGCCGCCTGTGCAAAGGGCCCTCAAGCGTACTCAGCGAGCAAATCTGAGTGGTTGCAGACGCATCGACTTTGCGGCCTCCGTACTCTCCCTGCACAGCAGATCTCCATGGGTTCGAAAAATGGGCCAAAAAGGGCCGTGCCAGATCCGTGCCACAACGGAATGGAACTCGCCGTTTTCGGCTGATCGCGGCTGACACGCAATGGCACGTGAGCTGGGATGATTCCGAAACAGACCTGCTCACAGGGCCTTTTTTCGAGATTCCCAAGCTGAATACGGGGGTTCGATTCCCCTCATCCGCTCTCTCCGAAGTCCCAGCTAGATGGCCATTCTGAGTGTCCACAGCGTGTGGATATCCGGTCTGAAGGCCGTCTGGCCACAACGAAATCGGTACGTGCGTCGTGGCCCGCAGTCGTTGGGGAAGTGTCCGCATGTTGCCGTCCGGCAAGTACCGAGCGCGCGACCAAGTCCCCGGCCACTGGCACACGGCGCCGTCGACGTTCCGCACCGAGGGCCTCGCCGTGTGGCTCGGCCGTGCAACCCGTCGACCCTCGAGCGCGGTATGTGGATCGATCCGGCCGCGGGTGAAGTCATGCTCTCGGACTACTCGGCGCAGTGGCTGGCCGATCGACCGAACCTCCGTCCGCGCAGCCAGGAGCTGTACCGCAGCCTGCTCAGCTGCACATCCTGCTGACGCCGGGCGCGGCCGAGCTGGCGGCGATCACGCCGGCCAAGGTCCGCTCCTGGCCGGCCTCATCAACGCCGGCCACCCCGGCGCGTCGACGATCTCGAAGGCGTACCGGCTCCTCCACGCCATCTGCGCCACGGCCCTCGAGGACGGCCTGATCGCCCGGAAACCCGTGCGTGATCAAAGGCGCCTCGGTCGAGCGCTCCGCGGAGCGGCCGGTGGCCACGATCGAGCTCGGGGACGCCGACGTGCAGAACCTGATCCATCTGGCGCG
>JACCUL010000260.1 GCA_013811855.1 Acidimicrobiia bacterium | reverse complement strand
CCGTCGGGCAGGTTACCCGGAACACCGCAGCACCGGCTGGGGTGGCAGGCGGGCCGCCGTCCCGTCCGTCGGCACCAGGTACGGCGGGACCATCAGCCGGCCGAGCAGGGGTTCGGGGTCGAGGTAGCGGTCCTGCTCGTCACGCAGCCCGAAGTACACCCGATCCGCGGCGAGGCCGATCAGCGAGCCGGCGGCGACGACCTGCCCGGCCCGCCACGGGCTGTCCGCCAGCGCTCCGTACGTGGCCCGCAGCCCGTCACCGTGGCGGACAACGACGTAGTACGTGTCGACGACCCACCCGGCGAACACGACCACACCGGACGCCGCGGCGCGCACCGGTGCGCCCCGAGCAGTGGCGAAGCGGATGCCGCGGTTGCCGGCGCAGTACGGGCACGGCGGCGACTCGAAGTGCTCGACGATCGGCGCGGTCACGGGTGGACGGAGACAGGACGCCTGGGCGGCGCCCGCAGGCGCCACGAACGACACGAGGAACGAGACGACGAGGGGGACGAGCACTTTGGGACTCCTGACGGGTCGGCGCAGCGGGTCGGCCGCGAACGGCGCGGCGATGGGCGATGACCGGTCGGCGTCGAGAGCCGACGAATGGGAGAACGTCAGGCGACACCGGCGGCGGTCATGCGGGATCGCAGGTACAGCACGGAGCGGGTGTGGATCTGCGGCACCCGGCTCTCGCTGACGCCGAGCACCCGACTGATCTGGGCCAACGTGAGACCTTCGTCGTAGTACAGGGAGAGCACGAGCCGCTCCCGGTCAGGCAGCTTGCCGATCTCGGCCCGCATCACGGCGCGCAGCTCGCGCTCTTCGATCACCGTCGCCGGCACGACCGGGACCTCACCGCTGAGGGCCCGCGGCTCCGCCCCGCTGTCGAGCGCCCGCTCCAGCGGACCGACGGTCGTCGAGGCGATCGACGACAGCCACTGGTCGAGTTGGCCCCGGTCGAGCCGGAGGTGGTCGGCCAACTCGTCGTCCGTCGGAGCCCGCCCGAGCGAGCCCTCCAAGTCGCTGATCCCCCGTTCGACCTCGCGCGCCCGGGAGCGCACCGACCGCGGTACCCAGTCGAGGGCCCGCAGGCCGTCGTAGATGGCACCGCGGATCCGCGGCGTGGCGAACGTCTCGAACTTCACGCCGCGCCGCGGGTCGAAGCGCTCGATGGCGTCGATCAGCCCGAGGACGCCCGAGCTGACGAGATCGCCCGGGTCGACGCTCGAGGGCAGCCCCGAACCGAGGCGACCGGCGATGAACTTCACCAGCGGCGCGTATGAGACGATCAGGTGATCGCGCGCCGACGCGCTGCGTCGCTTGAGCCAGCGGTCCCATTGCCGAGCCAGGTACGGATCGACGTCGACGATGCTCATGCTCGGGGGTGCGCGGCAACGTAGGCGGATCGCAGGCGTTCCTTGCTCACGTGCGTGTACCGCTGGGTCGTGGCGACGTCGGCGTGGCCGAGCAGTTCCTGCACCGCTCGGAGATCGGCCCCGCCGTCGAGCAGGTGCGTGGCGAAGCTGTGCCGCAGGGCGTGCGGGTGCGTCGGCGAGGGCGACCGCCGGTCGAGGATCCGGCGAACGTCCCGCGGCGTGAGCCGGTGACCGCGCTCGTTGCCAAAGAGCGGAGTACCGGTTGCCGCGGGGTCGGCAGGGAGGACGTCGTGGCGCACGGCCAGCCACGAACGGAGTGCCCTCACCGCCGGATCCGACAGCGGCAGGCGGCGCTGCTTCGAGCCCTTCCCCCACACCACGACGGCCCCGCGATCCAACTCCAACGCGTCCGGATCCAGACCGCACAGCTCGCTGACCCGCAGGCCCGAGCCGTAGAGCAGCTCCAGCACGGCGTCGTCGCGCCGGCGTCGCCAGTCGGGCTCGCCGTCGGGCGACGGCCCATCGAGCAACACCTCCAGGTCGCTGTGGGGCAGCACCCTCGGCAGTCGTCCGTCGCCACCGCGCGGTTGTAGCCCGACGGTCGGATCGACCGGCACGAGCCCGACGCGGACGGCCCAGCGGAAGTAGCGCCGCAACGCGGCGGCCTTGCGGGCGACGCTGCGCCGGGCGTACTGACGCGTGGCGAGGTGGGAGACGTACCGGCCCACGTTGCTGCGCCGGACCTGGTCGGGATGTTCGAGCCGGAGACGTTGCACCCACTCGGCGAAGCCACGGACGTCGGAGCGGTAGGCGGCGACCGTGTGATCCGACAATGAGGTCAACGAGCGCGCGAAATCCTCGACCTGCCAGGCGGCAAGGTCGGCTTCGTTCCCGTCGTGTTGCGCCCTGATGGCGGCGAGGGTATTCCGTCGTCAGCGCGTCGGCCATGACCCCACCGCTTCGAACCAGCCGCCGGAGTCGCCGATCCACCCGCTGCGCTCCAAACGGGCGACGGCCATCGCCGCATCCGTGATCGGCACCGCCAGGTCGACCACCAGCTCGTCCAGCGTGCACGGATCCCGCCGGCAGCGCCGCAGGACATCGGCGTCCAGTCCGCGAGGGAGCGGGCGGGGATCGAACGACGCCCTTCCGGCCCGCCGGGTGTCGAGGCCCAGCGCGATGAGCACGTCATCGGCGCTCGTCACCGGTGCGGCGCCGTCACGGAGAAGCTCGTTGGTCCCGCAGGCGGCGCGGTTGCGGACCGATCCGGGCACGGCCATGACGTCGACCGACCGCTCGAGAGCCGCCTGTGCGGTGATGAGCGACCCGCCGCGCTCCCGGCTCTCGACGACGACCAGGACCTCCGACAAGGCGGCGAGGATGCGGTTGCGCAAGGGGAAGTGGAACGCCTCGGGCGGCGAGCCCGGCGGCCACTCCGAGAGCAGCACGCCGCGTTCGCAGACGGCCGCCCAGAGCTCGGCGTGCTGGCGGGGGTACGGCGTGTCGGGCCCGTTGCCGACGACGGCGACGGGTCGCCCGGCGGCGATCGACAGGGTGCCGCGATGGGCCGCGCCGTCGATCCCCTTGGCCAGGCCGGACACGACCGCGACGTCGGCGGCGGCGAGATCCCGACCCAGCTCGAAGGCGACCTGCCGGCCGGCGCGGGTGGCGTTGCGGGTACCGACGACGCCGACGCGGCGGACGTCGAGCGCGGTGAGGTCGCCCCGGACGAACAACGCCGCCGGGGGCTGCGGATCGCGACGCAGCAGCTCCGGGAACTCGCGGTCGCGATCCGTGACGACCGTGATCCCAGCGGCTCGACAGACCCCCGCCCACCGCTCGGGTGGGCGTTGCGCCGCCGACGCTCGCCACGCCGCGGCGACCGGCGGGTGCAACATCGCCGCGATCGACGGCGCCGCCTGCGCC
>JACCUL010000228.1 GCA_013811855.1 Acidimicrobiia bacterium | reverse complement strand
CGACGGACGTGGCCGAGCGGTCCACGGCGACGTTTCGCAGGGCGGCCAGCGGGGCGACGCGGGAGGCGCGGATGGCCGGCGCCAAGCTGGCCAGGAGCGTCGTGCCGACGCCGACGATGGTGGCGATGACGACCGTGTCGAGCTGGATCGACAGCCCGGAGCCGGGCAGGTCGAGCCCGGCCGAGCTCATCAGCGCGTCGAGCCCGACGGCCAGCCCGAGGCCGGCGCCGAAGCCGAGGACCGTGGCGACGACGCCGACGGCCACGGACTCCAGCGTCACGCCGGCGAGTATCTGGCGCCGCGAGGCCCCGATGGCCCGCAGCAGCGCGGATTCCCGGGTGCGCTGGGCGACGAGGATCGACAGGGTGTTGTGGATCGTGAACGTGGCGGCCACGACAGCGATCCCGGCGAAGGCGAGCAGCACGATCCCGAAGAAGTCGAGGAAGTCGTCGCCGATCTCGTCCTGCTGCTCGACGGTGCGCTGGGCACCGGTCAGCACCTCGACACCCGTCGGCACCTGCGCGGCGATGCGGCGCCGCAGGTCGGCTGACGACACGTCGTCGTCGGCGACGATGCTGAACCCGCTGACCGTCTCGGCGTCGGGCATCAGCAAGGCCTGGGCGTCGTCGAACGTGAAGGCCGTGTACGTCGTCGGGCCGAGGCTGTCGGCGCCGGCGAACGTGGCGATGCCGACGATCTCGACCTCGACCGGGTCCGGCGTCAGCACCGTCGCGGTGTCGCCGAGCGCGAACCCGGCCGCCTTGGCCGAGCCGCGGTCGACGACGACCTCGTGGACGTCACCCGGCCGGTCGGCGGGGGCGCGCCCCTCGGCGAGCTCCCAGGCCCCGATGCCGGGCACGTCGACCCAGTTGGTGGCGACGGTGGGGGGACCGTCGCCACCGATCCGTTGACCGGCGGGATCGAGGATCGTGCCGGTGCCGACGACGGAGGGCACCACGGCGGCCACGCCGTCGACGGAGGAGATCTGCTCGCCCACGTCGGCGCCGATCAGGCCGCGGGTCAGGCCGTCGGACGAGCGGACCGACTCGGCGCTGCGCACGACGACGTCGGTGCCCGAGTTGGCGGTCGTGAACGCCTCCTCGAACCCGGCGCGCATCGTGTCGCTGACGGTGAGGGTGGCGGTGAGGAAGGCGACACCGAGCACGATGGCGAGGCCGGTGCCGATGAGGCGGCGCTTGCGGGCCCAGATCTGGCGGAGGACGATGGACCACATGGCGATCAGCCGAACTGCTTGATGCGGTCGAGGATCCGGTCCGGGCTGGGCCGGGCCATCGAGTCGACGATGCGACCGTCGCCGAGGAACAGCACGGTGTCGGCGTGGCTGGCCGCGCCGGCGTCGTGGGTGACCATGACGATCGTCTGGCCGAGCTCGTCGACGGCGGCGCGCATGAACGTGAGGATCTCGCCGCCGGTCCGGCTGTCGAGGTTGCCGGTCGGCTCGTCGGCAAAGACGATGGCCGGCTGGGAGGCGAGCGCGCGGGCGACGGCGACGCGCTGCTGCTGACCGCCCGACAGCTCGCTCGGGCGGTGCCGGAGGCGGTCGCCGAGGCCGACGGTGCCGACGACGTGGTCGAACCACCCGGCGTCGGGGCGGCGACCGGCCAGCGTCAACGGCAGGACGATGTTCTCCCGGGCGTCGAGCGTCGGGATCAGGTTGTAGGACTGGAACACGAAGCCGATGCGCTCGCGGCGCAGGCGGGTCAGCTCCCGGTCCGACAACCCGCCGAGCTCGACGTCGCCGACGAACACGCGCCCCGACGTCAGCGAGTCCAGCCCGGCCAGGCAGTGCATGAGCGTGCTCTTGCCCGAGCCCGACGGGCCCATGATGGCGGTGAAGCGCCCCGCCGGGAGCCCGACGGACACACCGTCGAGGGCCAGCACCTCGGTGCCCTCGCCGCCGTAGCGCTTGACGGCGTCCTCGGTGCGAGCGGCGAGGGGGGTGGGGGCGGTCCACGCCGGCGGCGCTTCGGTCGGGGCCGCGGGGCGGTCGTCGAGCGTGATGTCCATGACGTCGACGGTACGGATTGCCGCCGTCCGCGGCGATGGAGCCCGCCGGTGTCTGCGTTCGGGGGTTGCCCCTACCGCGCCGGGTGGGGCCGCGGGCCTCAGGAGAGGCGCTTGATGCGGTCGCCGGTGCGGATCGTGCCCGGCTGCACGACCTTGGCGTTGAGACCGCGGAGGCGCAGCGCCGAACCGACCTCGCCGTTGGCGAACCGGTGCACGGCGGCCCCGAAGCGTCGCGAGAACTTGCCGCAGCCGGTGTGTGGCTGGTCGGTGACCTCGATCACGGCGGTGCCGATGGCCAGCCGGGTGCCGGCGGGCAGGTCGTCGACACTGAGGTCGAGGTCGACGTGGAGCTGGTCGCCGGCCTGGGCGCGGTGGTCGGCGTCCTGCGAGATGAGCGCGGAGAAGCGGGCGTTGATGACGTTGAGCTGCATGTCGGGGTGCGGTGACCCGTCGGGGGTTCGCCTGCTCCGGCGGCGCGGCCACACGTCGCCGACGAGCCCCTCGGTGAGCGACAGCTCGCCCTCGTCCAGGATCTCCCGGGCCCCGATCTCCGGGCGGCGCACGATCATCACGAGCTCGCCGTCGTCCGACGGCGACTCCCGGATGTGCCCGAGGCCGGCTTCGAGGGCGGCGAGATCGACGTCGGTGAAGGGCTCCACGGCTGGACGAGGGTAGTCGAGGGTCGCGATCTCGTTACTGTGCGTTCGCGATGAGCGAGCGGCCCTACCACCTTGGTTTCGGGTCGCCCCAACTCCCGTCGGGAACGACGATCGCACTGGTCAGCGGCGACCCGGCCCGGTCCGAGCTCATCGCCACCGAGCACCTGAACGGGGCCGAGCGGCTCTCGCGTCACCGTGGATTGGACGCCTACCTGGCCCACCTCGCCGACGGCACGCCGGTCGTGTGCGCCACGAGCGGGATGGGCGCCCCGTCGATGAGCATCGTCGCCAACGAGCTCGTCCAGGTCGGCATGCGCACGCTCATCCGCGTCGGGACCGCCGGCTCCATCCAGGACCACGTCCGCACCGGGTCGGTCGTGATCGCCTCCGGCGCCCTCGCCGACCAGGGCGCCGCCGACGACATCGCCCCGCCGCGCTACCCCGCCGTCGCCGACCCGTTCCTCACCGTCACGATGGCCGAGGCCGCGGCCGAGCTGGGCATCGCCCATCACGTCGGCGTGATGGCCTCGGTCGACACGTTCTACGAGGGCCAGGAGCGCACGAGCTCGTCGGCCAACCCGCACCTGCTTCGCCGCCTCGTCGGCACGATCGACGAGTACCGCCGCCTCGGCGTCCTCAACTTCGAGATGGAGGCCGGGACGCTGTTCAAGCTGGCGTCGGTGTACGGCGTCTCCGCAGGCTGCGTATGTGCGATCATTGCCCAGCGCTCCGAGGCGGAAGCGCCGACGGACGACGAGGGCGACAGGGCGGCAGCGGTCGACGGGGCGATCGCGGTCGCCGTCAGGACGGCGGAACGATGGGCGATGCGGGTGCGGTGATGCGATCGAAGCC
>JACCUL010000226.1 GCA_013811855.1 Acidimicrobiia bacterium | reverse complement strand
GTCATGGTGCACGCCTCGCTGCGCGCCATCGGCCCAGTTGCCGGTGGCGCCGACGGCGTGCTCGACGCGCTCGCCACGGTGCTCGGGCCGGGCGGCACCCTGCTCATGACGCTCGGCGCCCGGAACGACTGGGACTGGGTGAACGAGCGCCCTGAGCTCGAGCGGCCCCCGCTGCTGCTCGGCGCGGCACCGTTCGACGCCCTGACGGCGCCGGCGGAGACCGACGTCGGCGCGCTGGCCGAGGTCTTCCGGACCCGACGCGGCACCGTCGTCAGCGACCACCCCGAGGGCCGCTTCGCGGCGTGCGGTCGGCTGGCCGAGCACCTGACCGACGACGTTCCGTGGGACGACTACTACGGGCCCGGGTCACCGTTGGAGCGGTTCACAGAGGCCGGAGGACGGGTGCTGCGCCTCGGCGCGGACATCGACACCGTGACGTTGACCCACCACGCGGAGTACCTCGTCGACCTGTCGAACAAGCGACGCGTCCGGCGGCACCGGGTCGTGCACGGCACCGCCGGGCCGGAGCTCCGGGTCGTGGAGTGCCTCGACGACTCCGACGGCATCGTCGAGTGGACCGGCGGTGACTACTTCGCGGCGATCATGTTGAGCTACCTCGCCGCAGGTCGGGCCGAGGTCGGCAAGGTCGGCGATGCCACCAGCGAGCTGCTCGAGGCCCTCGACTTCGTGCCCTACGCCGTCGCCTGGATGGCCGAGCACCTCCCCGTCGGCTGACCGGCGATCACGCCGACGTGTCGTCGAGGTGCTGCAACAGCTCGTGGGCGGCGATCTCGATCTTCTTGTGACGCCACTCCGCGGCCCGATACACGCAAGCGATCAGCCCGGTGCGATGGAGGCGCCGGAAGTCGCCGAACCCGAAGCCGTACCTGGCCTTCGTCTCGTCGGTCACGCCGACCGTGAGGCCGAGGTGCCACGAGGCGTAGTCGTCCCACGAGTGCGACTCGAGGTAGCCGTTCTCGTCCTCGGCCGACGGTTGGGACTCGCCCCAGTCACTGTCGAGCACGTACTGGCGGGCGTCGATCAGGTGCCGGGCGTGGGCCACGGCGGCGTCGTTGAGCTCGTAGGAAGCCATGGTCGCTGGTCTGCCCGGCGACGGCGCTCAGCACACCGGCCCGTAGTCTGCGGTCGGTGACGGACCGACCGAACGTCCTGCTGGTGATGGCCGACCAGCTGGCGGCGTCGTTCCTGCCGAGCTACGGCCACCCGGTCGTCCAGGCGCCGGCCCTCGACCGGCTGGCCGAGCGCGGGGTCCGCTTCACATCCGCCTACACGAGCAGCCCGCTGTGCGCACCGTCGCGCTTCGCCATGATGGCCGGCCAGCTGAACTCGCGAATCGGGGCCTACGACAACGCCAGCGAGCTGCCCGCCTCCGTGCCCACGTTCGCCCACCACCTACGGATCGCCGGCTACGAGACGTGCCTGTCGGGGAAGATGCACTTCGTTGGGCCCGACCAGCTCCACGGCTTCGAGTCCCGTCTGACGACGGACATCTATCCCGCCGACTTCGGGTGGACGCCGAACTGGGACGAGCCCGACGAGCGCGTCGACTGGTGGTTCCACAACATGGCCAGCGTCCTCGACGCGGGGATCGCCGAGACGACGAACCAGCTCGACTACGACGACGAGGTCGGCTTCCAAGCCGTGCGCAAGCTGCGCGACCTGGCCCGCTCGGCCGACCCGCGACCTTGGCTGCTGACGGTGTCGTTCACGCACCCGCACGATCCGTACGTGATGCGGCGCCACTACTGGGACCGCTACGACCACGACGCCATCGACCTGCCGCGGGTCGGCCCGCGGCCGGTGGACGCGCTCGACCCGCACAGCCGACGGCTGCGCCACGTGTCGGCGATGGACGACGTCGAGATCACCGACGAGCACGTCCGCACCGCCCGCCACGCGTACTACGCCGCCGTGTCGTACATCGACGACTGGGTGGCCACGCTCGTCGACACGCTCGAGTCGTGCGCGATGGCCGAGGAGACCATCGTGATCTTCACCGCCGACCACGGCGACATGCTCGGCGAGCGGGGGCTCTGGTACAAGATGGCCTTCTTCGAGGGCGCCTGCCGGGTCCCGCTGATCGTGGCCGGACCGGGCCTCGCCGCCGCCGAGGTCACCGACCACGTCTCGCTACTCGACGTCGCGCCGACGCTGCTCGACCTGGCCGGCGTGGAGCGGCCGGAAACGTTCGACGGCTCGAGCCTGGTGCCGCTGCTCGGCGGGGAGCCCGACGCGGATCGCACGGTCGTCGGTGAGTACCTGGCCGAGGGCGCCGTGGCGCCGATCATGATGCTGCGCCACCAGCAGTACAAGTACGTGTGGTGCGCGGCGGACCCGCCGCAGCTCTACGACCTGGCCGCCGACGCCGACGAGCTCGTCAACCTGGCCGGCAATCCGGCGTACGCCGACGTGGCCGCCGGGTTCGAGAAGGAGGTGCTGGCGCGCTGGGACCCGGTGGCCCTGCGGGCAGCCGTCGTCGCCGACCAGCGCGCCCGCCGCACCGTCCACGCCGCCCTGCGCCGAGGTGTCCACACCCCATGGGACCACCGCCCCGCCGTCGATGCCGCGCACCAGTACGTGCGCAACCACCTCGACCTGAACGACGTCGAGCGTTCCCGCCGCCTGCCCGACCGCCGTTGACGTGCGTCTTCGTCAGGGTTGTGGTGGCCCTGACGACCACAACCACGACGATGACGATCGATCGGGAACTGTGACGACGACGAACCACTGTCGCCGATCGCCCTTCGGTGTCATGCTTGGACGCGGGCGAGAAGGCGACGTCTCGGACCGTCTCTCCCAACGGGCCCGAGGGAGGTCGGCGATGGACCACGCGAGCATCAGTGTGCGGCTGGCGGCGTGCGTCGGTCTGATCGCGGCCATGACTGCTGTCGGGGCCGGCGGAGGGTCCGGGTTCGCCGCCGGCGCTCCGATGTGCGACGGTCGAGAGGCGACGATCGTCGGCACGCCGGGCGACGACGTGCTCATCGGAACGCCAGGCGCCGACGTCATCGTCGGCGGCGGGGGCGACGACAGCATCGACGCTCGTGGCGGCGCCGACCGGGTCTGCGGCGGCGCCGGCCGGGACCAGATACGAGGGCGAACCGGCAACGACCGCCTGTTCGGCGGTGTTGGCATCGACACGATCTTCGGCGGCGGCGGGCACGACGAGATCACAGGTGGCGCCGGCGACGACTTCGGCGGCGGTGGCGCCGGTGACGACATCGTCCGCGGTTCCGCTGGCAATGACCACCTCCACGGCGGGCCCGGCAACGACTTCGTGTCCGGCGGATCCGGGCGGGACGAGGCGCAGTACGTCGAGGCGGAGGGCTTCGGTGTGCTCGTCGACCTCCCCGGCGGGTTCGCCACCGGCCCGAGCGTCGGTACCGACATCCTGACCGGCATCGAGGACGTCTTCGGTTCGCGGTTCACCGATCTCCTGCGCGGCACTGACGGCCCGAACCGACTGCGCGGTCACCTCGGCGCCGATCGCATCGAGGGCGGTGGCGGCGACGACCTGCTCATGGGGGAGGAGGGGCGCGACCTCCTACGCGGCGGCGCCGGTGACGACATCTACGCGGGTGGATCCGGGCGTGACACCGCCAGCTTCCAGTTCGCACCGGCCGGGGTCACGGCCGTGCCCGCCGAGCAGTTCGCCACCGGCGAGGGAAACGACGAGCTGCTCGACATCGAGAACCTCGTCGGTTCGGAGCACGACGATGTCCTCGTCGGGACGATCGACACCAATCGCATCACCGGACTCGGCGGCGACGACCAGCTCCGCGGTGCCGGCGGCGACGATGCGCTCTTCGCCGGACCGGGCGACGACCTGGCCATCGGGAACCCCGGCGACGACGACGTCAACGGCGGCTCCGGCGCCGACGACCTCCGCGGCAACGAGGGCGACGACCGCCTGCATGGTGGACCTGACGACGACGTGTGCCGCGGCGGCCCGGGCACCGACGTGGGCATCGCCTGCGAGACCGAGACCGCCATCCCCTGACGCACTGGACGGACCCTAAGGATCGGGGCAGTCGTCAGCCCGTCGGGTTCGTCAACCTCGACGACAGCCGCGTGCTCGGCACCTATCCGGCACGGGTCCCTCCGCCGACGAGGCGGGGACGAGAGGGCCAATCGTGACGAGAGAAATCTCGGAACAGGGTTGATCTTCAAACATGTGTTCGATATGATCGGTGGATGGCCGGGATCGTGCACCACGTTCACCAGCTGCACGACCTCATCGACGAGCTCGACACCATCGACGCCGGTGCGCTGACCGACGACGAGCTGCACGACCTGACGATCTCGTTGCAACGCAAGGCGGCCCGCCTGACGATCGCCGCCGCCCCCGTGCTCAGCGCCTCGGACGACCGCCAGGTGTGGGCCGGCGACGGCTCCAAGAGCCCCGCCCACCGCCTCGCCCGAGAAACCAACGCCGACCCCCGCTCCACCCGCCGCGACCTGCGCCGCGCCCACTGCTGCGTCAACCTGCCGACCACCGCCGCGGCAATCGCCGCAGGGTCGTTGTCGATCGATCACCTCGACCTGTTCGCCCGGGCCGGCGCCGAACACGAACCCCACTTCCAGCGCGACGAACGCAACCTGTACCGGGCCGACAAGGCCGCCGGGATCACCCGCACCCGCAGCCAACGCCACGCCGCAGCGCTCGTCGAGATGGCCATACGCTCCGCCGGCGCCGACACCGTCACCAGAGCCCGACCCCTGTTCAGCGTCCTCGTCGGCGACGACACGTTCGCCCGGCTCTGCGAACTGTCCACCGGCGTCGTCGCCACCCCCGACCAGATCGCCCCCTGGCTCGACGCCGCCGGTTGGAAACTGTGCTCTTCGACAGGCCCGCACCATCGTGTCGATGTCCCACCGGAGCACCTTCACCGACGCCGTACGCCGCGCCGTCAGCGTCCGCGACCGGTACTGCCAACACCCCTCCGGCTGCGACACGCCCGCCGACGACCGCGACGTCGACCACATCATCCCCCACCCCGACGGCGGCCCCACATCCCAATTCAACGGCCGCCGCGAATGCCGGCCCGACAACCGTGACCCCACCCGCCACAACCACCACGGCCACGCCGACCCCCACCGCGACATCACCCACCACGACGTCGACCATGACCATCCCCCGGTTTCCCGGACGGTTCGGGTGTGGGGTCGGGGACGGGCCGTAGAGGCTCGGATCGTCGGGTGTGTTCATACCACGCGTTGACGGCGGGCCTCTGAGGGCATCTGAGAGCCCGGTTTCGTGGACCGGTCGGGCTC
>JACCUL010000031.1 GCA_013811855.1 Acidimicrobiia bacterium | reverse complement strand
GAGGCCATGGCGGTCGGGCTCCCGGTGATCGCCTCCAACAGCGGTGGGCTCCCGCTCATGGTCAACCTCGACCCGACTCGACCGACAGGCTGGCTCGTTCCGCCAGACGACGAACTCGCCCTCGCGGAGACGTTGGTCGATGCGGCCAACCGACCACACGAGGTCTCGCGACGAGGGGACGCCGCGCTGGACCACGCCCGGACGCATCTGTCATGGGCCGGCCGCGTCGGCAGGTTCGAGGCGGTCTACGCGCTCGCTCGGGATCGCCGGGCGAGACAGACTCCTGCTACCAGGCGATCTCGGGAAGGCCGTACGTCACGCACAGACCGGCGCCGTTGATCACGACGAGACCGACGGCGAGACCGACGAGGACCCAGCGGCTCAGCGGACGGGCCGTGCTCGCCACCGGTGAGGGCATGTACCAGGCGGGAAGGAGGCCCTCGCGTTCACCGTTCAGCGCGATCGGCACGGCGTCAGGACCGAGGGGCTCAGCCGGGTCGGCGGCCAACGCCAGACGGCACAGCTCATCGTCCGCGATCCCCTCGCCGCCATCGACCTCGTCCACGATGGCAGGCTATTCGGTCGGAGCGGGATTGTCGGTGACGATGTCCTCGACCTCTTGGATCGCCTCGGCCAAGGGTGTGCCGGGGTGGGGCTGGCGACGGGCGCGGTACACCTCGATGGCGATCGGCAGGAGCGACACGGCGACGACGGCGACGATGGCGTACTCGATGTTGTTGCGGACGAGCTCGATCTCGCCGAGCACGTGGCCGAGCGCCGTGACGCCGCCGGCCCACAACACCCCGCCGAGCATGTTGAACGTGACGAACGTGCGGTAGCGCATCTGCCCGATGCCGGCGACGATCGGCGTGAACGTCCTGACGATCGGCACGAAACGGGCCAGCACGATCGACTTGGCGCCGTACCTCTCGAAGAACCCGTGGGCCTTCTCGACGTTCTCTTTCTTGAAGAACCGGGAGTTGGGCCGGTTGAAGAGCGCCGGGCCGACCTTCTTGCCGAACGCGTACCCGACCTGGTCGCCGGCGACGGCGGCGACGGCGAGGCACACGATGACGACGGGCAGGCTCGGGAGGTGCTGGGCGAACTCGTCGAACGGCGCCTGCGTGGCCGCCGCCGAGGACGTCAGGAACCCAGTGAAGAACAGCAGCGAGTCACCCGGCAGGAAGAAGCCGATGAGCAGGCCCGACTCGGCGAAGACGATCGCGATGACGACCGGTAGCGCGGCGCCGCCGGCGCGGTCGAACCACCACTCCGGCTTGAGGAAGTCCGGTCCCAGGGCCAGCAAGCTGAGCAAGCCGAACAAGCCGAGCATCACGCACCCGTGACGGGGCCGACGGCCGGTGCGGCCGTGCCGCCGCCGATCCCTTCGGTGGCCCGCGACGACCAGGCGACGGCGCCGATCAGGATGACCAGCGACACGCCGGCGACGGCGAAGCGCAGCCCGTTGTCGTCGGACTCCAGGTTGATGATGGCCGGCAGCACGAGCAGCGACACGAGGTTCATCACCTTGATCAGCGGGTTGAGCGCCGGACCGGCCGTGTCCTTGAACGGGTCGCCGACGGTGTCGCCGATGACGGCGGCCTTGTGGGCCTCCGAGCCCTTGCCACCGTAGTTGCCGTCCTCGATGTACTTCTTGGCGTTGTCCCACGCGCCGCCGGCGTTGCTGAGGTAGTTGGCGAGGAGCTGCCCCGTCAGGATGACGGCGGCGAGGAACGCGCCGAGCGCCTGCCAACCGATGCCGAACCCGATGATGACGGGCGCCAACACGGCGAGCAGGGCCGGCGTGGCGAGCTCCCGCAGCGACGCCGCGGTGCAGATGTCGATGACCGGGCCGTAGTCGGGCGCCTTGGTGCCGGCCATGATCCGCCCGTCGGCGAACTGGTTGCGGACCTCCTGCACGACGACGCCGGCCGTGCGGCTGACGGCGCGGATCGCCAGCGCCGAGAACAGGAACGGCACGGACCCGCCGATCAGCAGGCCGATGAAGATCTTCGGGTCGGCCACGTTGATCTGCAGGGAGATCTCGTCGAACACGCCTCGGCTGGTGAGGAGCAGCTCCTCGATCGGCGCCGAGAGCGTGTCCGCCAGCTCGTTGCCGGCCGTCTCGATGAAGCTGGCGAACAGGGCGACGGCGGCGATGACCGCCGAGCCGATGGCGAAGCCCTTCGTCACGGCCTTGGTCGTGTTGCCGACGGCGTCGAGGCTGACCATGATCCGTTGCGCCTCGCCGTGGAACTCGCCGGACATCTCGGCGATGCCGGCGGCGTTGTCGCTGACTGGGCCGAACGTGTCCTCGGAGACGATGACGCCGGTGGTGGCGAGCATGCCCATGCCGCACAGGGCGACGAGGTAGAGCGAGAACTGCAGGTTGCCGCCACCGAGCGCCAGCGACGCGCCGATGGCGATGGCGATGGCGATGACGGCGTAGACCGAGCTCTCGAGGCCGCTCGACGTGCCGGCGAGGACGACGGTGGCCGGGCCGGTCTTGGCCGACTCGGCGATCTCCTGCACCGGACCGTAGTGGGTGCCCGTGTAGTACTCGGTGAGGCGGCTGACGAGCTGGGCGAGGAGGAGGCCGATGGCCACGGCGCCGAAGCACTTCCAGCCCTCGTTGTCCTGCCCGTTGCCGACGTAGAGCAGGGCGACGAGCAGCGTGCCGATCAGCGTCAGCGTGCCGGCGACGAGGAAACCGCGGTTGATCGGCTTCAGCGCGTTGGTCTCGCCCTCGCGGCCGCGGACGGCGAACACGCCGGCGATCGAGGCGACCACGCCGATGGCGCGGGCGGCCAGCGGGAAGACGAGGCCGAGGGCGGGGTTGGCGCCGATCGAGTTGAACGCCGCCACGCCGAGGATGATCGACGCCACGAGCGTGACCTCGTAGCTCTCGAAGAGGTCGGCGGCCATGCCCGCGCAGTCGCCGACGTTGTCGCCGACGTTGTCGGCGATGGTGGCCGGGTTGCGGGGGTCGTCCTCGGGGATGCCGGCCTCGACCTTGCCCACGAGGTCGGCGCCGACGTCGGCTGCCTTGGTGAAGATGCCGCCGCCGACCCGCAGAAAGAGCGCCAGCAGCGAGCCGCCGAAGCCGAAGCCGACGAGGATCGCCGAGCTCGTGTTCTGGAACAGGACGATGATGACCGTCGCCCCGAGCAGGCCGAGGCCGACGGTGAACATGCCGGCGACGCCGCCGGTCCGGAAGGCGATGTTGAGGGCCTTGGGCATGCTGCCGGTCAGGGCCGCGGCGGCCGTGCGGACGTTGCCGCGCGTGGCCAGGGTCATGCCGATGTAGCCGGTGAGCCCGGAGGCGAAGCACCCGAGCACGAAGGCCATCGTGCGGAACAGTCCGGACTGGACGAACGAGAGCGCCTCGGTGCCGTCGGTCTTCGAGATCGCCGTCGACGTGAGGAAGACGACGGCGGCCAGCGGCACGAGGATGACGGCGATCGTCTTGAACTGGCGTTTCAGGTACGCCAACGCACCGACCTGGATGGCCTCGGCGATCTCCTGCATGCGGACCGTGCCCTTGTCGGCCGCCAGGACCGACTTGACGAGGAAGAACCCGACGCCGAGGGCCACGATGGCGGAGGCGGCGGAGAGCCCGAGGACGGTCCACTCGCCTCCCCGGAGTACGAAGTCCTGGTAGCCACCCTCGGCACCGAACAGCGAAAGTTGCACGTCTTCTCCAGGTGATGAGCGCGACCGCTCTGTCGCGCGACGATGGTTGGCTCGGGAACGGACCGGGGTCCACGGGAGCGGGTCACCGTGGGCGGCGCAACACTACCGGCCGGTCGGCACGACAGGGCGGTCTCACCTGGGACGCGTACGACCCCGGCCACCAGGGAGGGCCGTGGTGGCCGGGATCGTCATCGGATCATCGACGGCGGACGGGACGCCGCCCTTACACACGCCTCGCGAAGTAGAGGATCAAGAGGATCACGAGGATCAAGATGAGGACTCCACCGATTCCGTAGCCCATGCGATGCACATCCCTTCTGGTGTGGCGCCGACGGAGCGCCGGCGGGGCGTGTACCCCACGGCCGGAACACGAAACCGTCAGCCGGCGGTGGCGGCATCCAGCGGGTTGAGCTCCTCCAACTCCCGGTGGGCGGTCTCGGGGAACCACGTCAGGACCACGACGACGACGGCGAGCTGTGTGGACGCCAGCAGTGCCATCACCGTGCCGTGGCTCCAGCCCCGGTCGAGCAGCGAGCCCATCGCCAGGAGGCCGGCGATGCCGCCGATCAGCGCGGCGGCGGTCAGCAGACCGGCGGCGCGGCCGCGGTTGCCCGTCGGGAACAGCTCGGCCCGGTAGACGGCGAGCGCTGGGTACGTCAGCCCGCCGAGCACGCCGGCGGCGAACACGCCGAGCCACATCGTCACGCCACCGACGCTGTAGGACAGCACGACGAGGGCGGTGGCGACGGGCAGGCCGAGCACGATGATGCGCCGGCGGCCGCTGACGTCGGCGACGCGGCCGCCGAGGATGAGGCCGATGCCGGCCGGCGTCGCCGTCACGACGCTGAAGATGGCCACCGTGGTGGCGGAGAAGCCACGGGTGTCGGTGAGGTAGTCGTTCTGGAAGAGGCTCGCCGGTGCCACGAACACGTTGGCGAGGAGGGCCACGGCGGCGAGGAAGCCGAACCGCCGCCGGTCGAGACGGGGCGCCACCACGTGGGGCCGCTCGAAGCGGGTCGTCTCGGGCAGTCGCCGGGCGATGTCGACGGCGACGACGAGCCAGACCAGCGAAACGACGTACACGAACCGCCATCCACCGTCGGACAGATCGGCCAGTGGCAGCGCCATGACGGCGACGCCGGCGCCGAGGCCGCTGGCCATCGCCAGCACGCTCACGGCGTACGCCCTGCTGTTGCGGGGCATCTCCTCGGCGGCGACGACGGCGACGAGGAAGTCGAGGGCCAGCCCGAGCGGGCGACCGACGGCCTGGGTGGCGACGAGCACGGGGAACGACGGGGCCAGCGCCCCGCAGGCGCTGACGAGCGGGGCGGCGATGGCGACGCCCATCACCACCCGGCGGCGGCCGATGCGGTCGGCGAGGACGGCGAACGGCATGACGAGCACGATCCCGGCGCGGACGATCGAGCCGGCCACGCCGACGCCGGTGTCACCGACCCCGAAGTCATCGGCGGCGAAGTTGACGGTCTGCGTGAAGAGCGTGTTCACGAACGCCGACGACATCGACGCCGCGGCCAGCAGGCCGAGCACGGTGAGCTGGGACGGTCCGAGGCGGTCCGGCGGCGCCCACCACGGCGTCGGCGCGCCGCCGGCACGGCGGTGATGGTGGTGGCCGGGGTGGGCCGCCCGGCGGGCCAGCAGCCATCGCAGCGGGAGCTCGAAGAGCCAGCGGAACCACGGCAGCGACCAGCGGTAGGTCGTGGTCTCCCGCCAGGTCGAGGTCGAGTCGTCGGCGGGCGCGACGTCGCGGCGGTACTCCAGGAACGGGCCGGCCGTCTGCACGAACGTGCCCGGCTCGGCGGCCGGGCGCTCGAGGACAATGTCGTCGCGGGGGGTCAGGAGCTCGGTGCCGACGTCGGGCCCGTCGGGCCACGAGCGCACGATCGTCGTCGGCCGGCGCCGGGACCCCTGACCGGCTGCCCGCACGGCGGGAGCATACTTGTGGGCCGTGAGTGGGCACGGAGTGCGAACGAACCAGGTCCCTGAACACATCGTCGTGCGCCAGCGCGGCGAGCTGCACGGCACCGTCGACGTGCCGGGCGCCAAGAACTCGGTGCTCAAGCTGATGGCGGCCACGATCATGGCCGACGGCACCCACGAGCTGACCAACGTCCCGGCCATCGCCGACGTGGCGATCATGGGTGACCTACTGGCGGCCATCGGCGTTGACAGCACAGTGCCCGAGCCCGGTCGTCTCGTCCTCACGAACCGCGGCGACCTCGTGCCGGTCGCCCCGTATGAACTGGTCGAGCGCATCAGGGCGTCGATCAACGTGCTCGGGCCGTTGCTCGGCCGCTGCGGCCGGGTGCGCCTGGCGATGCCCGGCGGCGACGACTTCGGTGCGCGGCCGATCGACATGCACGTCGCCGCGTTGGAGACGATGGGCGCCGAGTTCAAGTTCAGCCACGGGGACGTCGAGGCCCGGGCCGATCGTTTGCACGGGGCCGCCGTGTCGTTCGCCTTCCCCAGCGTCGGCGCGACGGAGAACGTGCTGACGGCGGCGGTCTTCGCCGAGGGCGTGACGACGATTGACAACGCGGCGCGCGAACCCGAAGTCGTCGACCTCTGCGATCTGCTCGTGGCGATGGGGGCCGACATCGCCGGCGTCGGCACGTCGACGCTGACGGTGCGCGGCGTCGAGCGTGGTTCGCTCCGCCCGGTCGGCCACCGCACCGTCGCCGATCGCATCCAGGCCGCCACGTACATGGCCGCGGTGGCCGTCGCCGGCGGCGACGTCGTGGTGCGCGATGCCCGCCCCGAGCACATGAGCAACCTCCTCGCCCGGCTCGCCGACATGGGGATGGACTTCGAGCCGGTACCTGGTGGGCTCCGCGTCGCCGCCTCCGGCCGGCTGCGGTCGATCGACGTCCAGACGTTGCCGTACCCGGGCATCGCCACTGACTACAAGCCGCTCGTCATCACCATGCTCAGCGTGGCCGACGGCGTGGGCATCGTCACCGAGAACCTCTACCCGGGCCGGTTCCGCTACGTCGAGGAGCTGCTGCGGCTCGGTGCCGATGTGCGCACGAACGGACACCATGCCGTCGTCCGCGGCGTGCCGCGGCTGTCCGGCGCCCCCGTCCGGGCCCACGACATCCGGGCCGGAGCGGCGATGGTCGTGGCCGGCTTGGCGGCCGAGGGCGAGACCGTGATCAGCGGCGTCGGCCACATCGACCGCGGCTACGACGACCTCGTCGGCCGGTTGCGCTCGGTCGGTGCCGACATCGAACGGGTCTGACCGATCAATCGCCGTCGTGGCCACGGGTGACGCGACGCCGGGCCAGCCACAAGAGGGCGACCACGACGAGCATCGGCCCGAGGACGAGGAGGATCTCGTCCCAGCCGCCCTGGTGGGCGACGAGGGCCAGCGGAATGACTGCCGACCCGGCGGCGTTGCGCATCGGGCCGATGGTAGGGACCGCACTGATTGAATGGCGGTCCCCGCTCCGGCAGGAAGACGTACATGCGCGACCAGGTCGAAAAGACGATTCAGGTGATCCGCCCGGCCCTCCAGGCCGACGGCGGTGACATCGTGCTGCGCGACGTCGACGAGGCCACGGGTGTCGTGACGGTGTCGCTGGTCGGCGCCTGCGTCGGGTGCCCTGCGTCGACGCAGACCCTCAAGGCCGGGATCGAGCGGATCATGCGCGATCGGGTCGACGGGGTCACCGAAGTGGTCAACGTCGAGTGAGCGGGGCGTCCGGGGCGCCGGCGCCGCCCGGAGTCGACGAGCTGTTCCGGCGCGCCAACGGCGGCGATCGCGCCGCCGCCGCCCGCTTGCTGTCGCTCGTCGAGCGGGGTGGGCCCGGGG
>JACCUL010000136.1 GCA_013811855.1 Acidimicrobiia bacterium | reverse complement strand
CGCCGGCTCCACCGAGGGCGGTGACGAAGAGGAACCGCCGTCGGTCCATGTTCGGTCGCGGCGGGTGGGCGTCGTTGCCGTGGTCGGTCATCGGCTGCTCCATTCATCGATCGGGGCGGTCGGGTGGACTCTCACGGATGTCGCGATCAGGGCCGGTGCCGCCTCGACAAGGCGTCGTGCCGTGATGCTCGCCGGTCGCAGCGAGACCTGCTCGGACGACCCTTCCTCGACGATCTCACCACCGTCGAGGACGACGATCCTGTCGACCATCTTGCGTACCAGCGCCATGTCGTGGGACACGAGCACAAGACCAAGTCCCATCTCGACCTGGCGCTCGCGAAGGATGACGAGGAGGCGGGCCTGCTCGGAGGCGTCGAGCATGGCAGTGGGTTCGTCAGCCACGAGCACCTTGGGGCGCATGACGAGGGCGCGGGCCAGCGCGACGCGCTGGAGCTGGCCGCCGGACAGCTCGTGGGGACGGGCCGAGAGGAACGAGCCGGAGCTCGGCAAGCCGACCCGCTCGAGCATGTCGGCCACGACGCGGCCGCGTTCGTCTGGTTCGCCGTCACGACCCACGTCGAGTGGTTCGCGCACGAGCTGCTCGACGGTGAGCCGCGGCGACAGCGCGTCGATCGGATCCTGCATGACGAGCTGGATGCGCCGGCGGAGCTGTTTGGCGGTTCCACCGCGCCACGACGTCGGAAGCGCCGTGTCACCGAGCAGGACGCGTCCTGAATCAGGCGCGAGATGGCCGGCAAGGATCCGCGCCAGGGTCGACTTGCCGCTGCCGGATGGTCCGATGACGCCGACGGATTCTCCTTCGTGCACCGCGAGGGAGACGCCGCAAAGGGCGTGCACGTCGTGGCCGGCGCCACGGAACGTCTTGGCGACGTTGGTGGCGACGAGCAGGTCCTTGAGGCCACCGAAGTGGCAGGCCACCAAGCGACCGCGCGACTCGGCGAGCTCAGGACGGAGCTCGGTGCACCGGTCGTCGGCTCGGGTGCAGCGCGGGTGGAACGCGCAGCCGCTCGGCACGGCGCGCGGGTCAGGCGGCACGCCGCGGATCGGTCGCAGATCCTTGACCGTGCTCATGACGGGGAACGCGTTGATGAGGGCCCAGCTGTACGGGTGCGCCGGTTCGAGCATCACCCGCGCCGTGACGCCGTCCTCGATCGCGGTGCCGGCGTAGAACACGATCGTGCGGGCGGCGAGCCGCGCCGCATCGGGCAGGTCGTGGGAGATGACGATGAGCGCGAAGCCACGCTGCTCGGTGAGCGCCCGGATGCGCTCGACCAGCTCCGCCCGGGAGGCCGGATCCAGCCCCGCGGTCGGTTCGTCGAGGATGACGAGCGCCGGATCGAGGGCCAGCGTCATCGCCAGCGACGCCCGTCGGCGTTCGCCGCCCGACAGTTGGTGGGGGTAGCGGTCGAGCAGCGCCGGATCGAGAGCGACCTCAGCGGCGAGCTCGCCCGCTCGACGGCGAGCCTCTGACCGGCTGGCCCCTCGGCGGTCGCGCAGCGGTTCGGCGACCTGGTCGCCCACCCTCACCACGGGGTTGAACGGTGAGCCCTGCAACGCAAGGGCGGCCGTTGACCAGCGCCGCGAGCGCAGCACGGCCGCCGATTGACCCAACATCTCCTGCCCGGCGAGCCGGACGCGGCCGCTCGCTTCGGGAGGCTGGATGAGGCCGAGAAGACAGAGGGCCAGCGTAGACTTGCCCGAGCCGCTCTCCCCGACGATGGCGAGTGAGTCCCCGGCCTCGAGCGTGAAGCTGACGCTGCGGACGGCGTCGACCTCGCCGCCGAAGCGCACGCGGAGCTGGTCGACCTCGAGCAGTGAATGGTTGCTCATGTCGCCCGCAACCACGTCCGCGCCCAGCGGGGGTTGAACGTCGGTTCCAGGCCGACGCCGATGAACGTGAAGCCGAGCACGGCCAGTGTGATCGCCAGCCCGGCGGGGAGCACCCACCACGTCCACATGTCGCTGAAGTAGATGCTCTGCTGCTCCAGCGCCCGGTTCAATGTCCGCCCCCAGCTCACGGCCGTCGGATCGCCGATGCCGAGGAACGACAGCCCGGCTTCGAGGGCGATGGAGATCCCGGCCCAGTTGACGAACCCGACGACGATGAGCGGCCCGAGGCCGGGAACCACGTGACGACGCAGCACATAGATGGGGCCGCCGCCGAACCCGCGGGCGACTGTGATGTACCCGCGTTGGCGCAGTGTCAGCGTCTGGCTGCGCAGGATGCGGGCGTTCGGCGCGGCGCCGATCAGACCGATCATGAGGATCAGCGCGACGTTGCTCCCGCCGGCCAGCGAACCGATCAGGATGAGCAGCGGGAGGCCAGGAAGGGCGAGGAGAAACACCACCACCCGTGCCGCGGCGGCGTCGGCGCGGCCTCCGATCAGGGCAGGCAGGACACCGATGCTGATCGCCCCTGTGATGGCGAGCGAGGCGCCGAGCAGGGCGACGGCCAGCGAGGCACGCGTGCCGTACACGAGTTGGGCGAAGATGTCGCGGCCCGGGATGTCCGTGCCCATCCAGTGGTCGGCTGACGGGCTTTCGAGCGCTTGACCGGAGATCGCCGTGGGATCGTGCGCCGTGAGAAGCGGCGCGAAGACGGCCATGATCACGAGCAATCCGACGAGCGTCCCCCCGATGATCAGCAGTCCGGAGGCCTTGGTGCGACTCACGCCGCGGTCCTCGGGTCCAGGCGCCGGTAGAGCACATCGGCGAGGGCGTTGAAGCTGACAACGCTGATGGCCACGAGGAGGAAGGCGCCTTGGATCGTCGGGTAGTCGCGGGCGCGGATCGAGTCGAAGATAAGCCCACCGAGTCCGGGATAGGCGAAGACGCGCTCGATCAGAACGTCGCCGGTGACGACGAAGCCGAGTTGCAGCGCGGTGAGACTGACGACCGGCAGCAGCGCGTTGCGGGCCGCGTAGCGATACTTGAGAGTGCGTTCGCGGAGACCCTTGGCGCGGCCGAGGAGGAGGTGGTCGGCGCCGAGCTCGCTGACCATGCCGGCGCGCATGAGCAAGAAGGTGCCAGCAGCCAGGCCGACGGTGAGGACGAGCGCCGGGAGCAGGAGGTGCTGGCCGACGTCGACGATCCGCTCGAAGAAGCTGTACGAACTCGAGAACGGGGTCTCGCCACCGAAGAGCGGCAACCAGTCCAACTTCACGGCGAACACCACGAGCAGCAGAGAGCCGAGGAGGAACGGCGGGAACTCACGTACCGCCAGCAGCGCGACCAAGAGGATCCGGTCCATGGTCCGCCCCCGACGCCACCCGGAGTGCACACCGGCTAGGAGCCCGACGGCCGTTGCGAGTACGAGCGACGTCCCGATCAGCAGGAGCGTCCACGGGAGCCGTCGAGCCAGCTCGTCGCGCACCGGCGCGTTGGTGGCGATCGAGCGCCCCAGGTCGCCACGACCGAGCTGGACGAGATAGTGACCGAACTGCTGAGGCAGCGGCCGGTCGATCCCGTAGTACGCCTCCAGGCTGGCGCGACTGTCGTCGCCGAACATGAAGGTCTCCGAGCTCTGCGCCACGAGTGCGTCGATCGGATCTCCCGGCATCAATCGCGGCACCAGGAAGTTGATCACGATCAGGCAGAGGATGGTGCCGACGTACGCGCCCAATCGCCGTGCCCCGCGACGAAGCCGAAGATGACCAAACCTGTGCCGCTCCTCCCCCCCTGATCGTGCGATCGGGAGATTCAAACACATACGCTCGCCGCGATGCGGGTGGCGTTCGTCGGCAAGGGCGGGGCAGGGAAGTCGGCGTTGGCCGGAACCTTGGCGCGCGTGCTGGCGAGGACCGGCGAGCCGGTGCTGGTGATCGACTCGGATCCGATGCCCGGCCTCGCGCTCTCGCTCGGGTTTCCTGCGACCGATGCAGGCATCCCCGACGACGCGACCGTCGAGCGTGCTGACGGTGAGGACGGCCCCCGCTACAGGCTGCGACCGGGTCTCAGCGCGGCCAAAGCGATCGAGCTGTATGCCGTGGCCGGTCCCGATGACGTGCGCCTCCTGCAGTTCGGCAAGCTGCGTGAGCACGTCGGTTCATTGATGCGGTCCCAACATGCGTTTCACCAGATCCGCGAAGAGCTGCCGGTCGATCGATGGCATCTGGTCGGCGATCTCCCTGGCGGGACCCGTCAGCCGTTCTTCGGCTGGGCCCAGTTCGCGACCGTTGTGCTCGTCGTGGTCGAGCCTTCGGAGAAGGGGATGCTCTCCGCTCGTCGTCTGGCACGGCTCGGAGACGATGAGGATGGCCCCGCCCAGATCCTTGCCGTCGTCAACAAGTCGCGCCACCGGGACGACGCCGCACGGGTGGAGGCGGGCACCGGTTTGCGGGTAGCCGTCACCGTTCCCTGGGACGAGGCACTCGCCGACGCCGAGCGTCGCGGGTTGGCGCCGATCGACGCCGCCCCGGATTCGGCCGCGGTGGGGGCGGTAGCGTGTCTCGTCACCCAACTGCAGGCAGGAGCGCAACCGTGAAGATCGCCGTCGTCGGCAAAGGCGGGTCGGGCAAGACCACGACGTCGGCCATCGTCGCCCGCGTGCTCGCCCGTCAGGGCACCGCCGTCGTCGCCCTCGATGGCGACACCAACCCGAACCTCGGGCTCTCTCTCGGCATCGGCGTCGAGGAGACCGAGCGGCTGGTCGGCATGCGCCAGGCGCTCGATGCGGCGGAGGGCGAGCACGCCGCCGATTGGGACAGCCTGCTCGACCTGTTCGGCTCGGACGGACCTGACGGGGTTCGCTTCGCCGTCGTGTCGCAGATCGACAACCCCGAACCCGGCTGCCCTTGATGCGGATTGTCGCCCGAGCAGTTGCTCGGCAACGTTGATCCTGCTGACGTCACCGTGGTCGCCGACCTCGAAGCCGGCATCGGTACGCTCACCCGCCTCGCCGACGGTGCCGTCGACATCGTCTTGATCGTCGTCGAGCCCGTACCCAAGTCGATGGAGGTCGGGACTCGGGCCGCCGCGGCGGCGGCCGCGAAGGGGATCGGGCGGCTCGTCATCGTCGCCAATCGGGTTCGCGACGCCGCCGATCTCGACGCCATCACGACGGCCTTCCCCGGCCACGAGATCGTCGTCGTGCCGGATGACGGCGCCATCGTCGAGGCCGACCGGCGCGGCGTCGCGCCGCTCGACATGGCACCTCAAGCGCCGGCAGTGCAGGCGCTCAGCGCCTTGGCGGAGCGACTCGTCCCGGTGTGAGCGTCGCGTCGTCGCGCTTGACGACGCGACGCACGCGGAGGCCATCCCAGTGTCCGAACTCGTTCTCGGGTTCCCAGTCGTTGACCCAACACCCTGACGGCCAGCGTTCCTGCACCTTCTGCAAGGTCGGCGAGCGACGCATCGTCTCCCGGCCCTCGTGGTTGACCCAGAGGGCGAGCAGGTAGCAATCGCCCGGCCGGCCGATCCCAACGGCCACGCGTCGCGCGTCCGATCCCGCGAGAGCGTCGTCGCGCACACGACGCAGCGCCTGCAACGCCACCGGCATCTGCCACACCTTCGTGTGGAGCCGCACGATCAGGGCGCTCGCCGGTGCGACCTCAGCGCGATGGCGACGCGCCGCCGGGGCGCTGCTGTAGGAGGCGGCGCCGTCGGGTCCCGTCGCGGCCTGGAGCCATGGCAGGTGGCCAAGCGCTCGGTCGAGCGTGCGCCGGCGTTCGTCGTCCATGCAGGATGCCGGAGCCGGCGAAGCAGGCGCGGGCGCCAGCGCGAGCCCATCCCAGTCGCCGTTCTCGGCGGTCCCGGGGCGCCACCGCATGAGCCAGAACGAGCGCAACCACTTGGAGAAGAGCCACATGATGTCGTCGTGGGCGCCGGAACGCATGAACCCCTGCATGTGGTGACGGCTGCGCCAAACGGTGATCGTCCAGAACTCGGTCGGGCCGGCGACCACACTGGCCCACCGGACGACGTCGTGATCAGCGCGGAGCTGGCGGCGGATGCGCAGCGAGGCGAAGAACATCGCCGGGAAGAGCCACGGTCCACGCAGCCGGGATCGCGTGGTGACGACCAGCAGCTGCCCGCCGTCGCCCACGTCAGAGCGCTCAGACGGATGACGCGACGAGCACGTCGTCGAGCAGGGTGACCACCCGGTCGAGCTCGTCACGGACCGGCGCCGCTTCGGATGCGCCGAGGCGCGCTCCAGCTCGGTTGGCGGCGGCGATGTCGGCGTCGAACGGGATCACCCCGGCAAGCCGGACACCGTGCTCAGCGCACAACTCCCCGAACAGCTCGACGTCAGCCGGCTGCTCTGCTTTGTTGCCGAGCCCGAGCACGGCCGGGATCCCGAGCTCGGCCGCGAGCTGAACGGTACGGGCCGCGGTGATCACCGCTTTGCGGCTCGGCTCCATGACGACGAGCAGGATGTCGGCGTGGGCCAGGGTGCCTCCTGACCGGCTCAGGTGCTCCAGCCCAGCTTCCATGTCGATCAGGGTCACGTCAGCCCGGCCGTCGAGCGTCTCGGAGAGCAGGCTGCGAACCGTCGCATGGCCACCGCACGTGCAGCCACCCCCCGCCTGGGTCACCTTGATCGCGGAGAGCAACGTGACGCCGGCTGGAGTGGTGCGGCCGTAGTCGTCGATGACGTCGTCGACGGTGAGATCGCCCCTGGCGCCGACGATGACCGAGCGGGGCAGCGGAGGCACCGCCTCGGTCTCCTCGGCCGTCAGGCCGAGTGAGAAGCCCAAGTTGGGATTCGAGTCGGTGTCGATGGCGACGACCCTCCGGCCGGTCGCCGCGTAGGCGTCGGCCAGGAGCGCCGAGACTGTCGTCTTGCCGACGCCACCCTTGCCGACGATGCCGAGCTTCATGAGGTCCCCTTCATTCGTCGCGCCTTCGGCGGGCAGTATGGCACCTGCTACGGTCAATCTGCACTGAGGAGTCCGTACGGCCTCCCAGCCCGCTCTGGACATTCTCGGACAGGGAAAGGCAGCGCCCATGGCCTTGTGGTGGATCGCCAACATCGTCGCACTTGTCGTCGTGATCCCGCTCGTGATCCTGCTGGCCAACCGCATCATCAGGACCGGCGTCGAGATCAACAACTATGCCGACGACATCCTCGAGCACGGCGTGGCTCTGAGCGGCAACCTCGATCCGGTGCCTGCGCTGCTCGACACGCAGGAGCTCGTCGGCACGGCCACGAGCAACGCCGTCCGTTACGTCACCGCACTCCGGCCGCTGGTGTGAGGAGCTCCTGATGCCTGTCGCCGGCGTCGTCTCGCTGATCCTCGTGTTCCTGCTGGTGACTGCCCTCGCGGCGTACCTGATCTGGGTCGTGTTCATCCTTCGCCACGCCGTTGACACGCTCGGCAAGGTGACGTTCGGGGTGCGGGCCATCGCCCATCGCACGGAGCCGGTCGGTCCGGTCCTCGCCGACGTCAACGCCAACCTCACCGCCGTCGCCGAGGCGCTCGAAGGTCTCGTGGCGAGCGCCTCCGAGACCCACGCGCGGGCGTCCTAGGAGCGGCGGAGGCCCGGCCAGAGCCCATTGTTCGCGGACTAGGTGCAAACAGCCTCTATTGCGGGCCCACTGCGCACTCGATAGAAAGCTCTACGCCCGTGCCAGCTCCGAGCTGCCGAGTCGATGGGGGGACCTACGTGACCTGTTCGAGTGTGCGCTTCGGCCTGTACTGCACGCACTGCATGCCCGGCTATCACCTCCCATACCTGGCCGCTGCTGCCCCTGGCGGCCTGTTCGCCGAGCACGGCCTCGACGTCGACATCCTCGAGCCGGTCGACGGTCCTGGACAAGCCAACGTGCACCGGGTGGCCGCCGGCTCTGCTGACTTCTGCCTGACCAGCGTCGCCTACTACCTCATGGCCCGAGCCGAGGTTCCCGACCTCGCCGCCCGCTTCGTCGCCATCGTGGGTCGCCGGAGCCCGATGGCCGGCATCGTCGCCGCCGAATCCGGGCTTCACGCGCCGGAGGATCTCGCAGGGCGCCGCACGGGAGCGCTCGATGGCGAGCGGCTGCTCCTCGAGTACGAGGCGGCGCTCACCGCGCGCGGTGTGGGGGCGCCCGTCCTTGTGCCACTCACGTACGCCGACGCCCCAGCTGCGCTCGGCCGCGGTGAGATCGACGTGGTGCCCGACTTCGCCGACTTGGTGTGGCGGGTACGGCGCCAGGCCGGCATCGAGGTGCGGGCCGTACGGGTCGGCGCGCCGTACTACGCGAACGGCGTCGTCGCCGGGGATCACGTGCCCGACGACCGGGTGACGGCGGTTCGGGAGGCGGTCGGGCTCGCCTTGGAGCGACAGCGCGCGTGCCCCGACAACGGAGTCGAGGCCTTGATCGACCGGTACCCGGAAACCGCTCGTTCTGATGCGATCGAGGGCTGGCAGCACGCCGAGCGGACGATCTTCGGATCGGCACCTGTCGGGTCGATGGACCATGACGTCTGGGAGGCGAGCCTTGCCTATACGGGCCAGGTGCATGGCCTCCCGGTCCCCGAAGCCAGCACCGTCTACCGCGACGTCGACGCGCCCGTGATCGTCGGCCGCCTGTGAACGGACAGCCGAGGAGGGGAAAGGTCATGCCGCACGCTCGACGGGGACGGCCGGCGGCCGTCTTGGTGGTGCTCGGCCTCGCGGTGGCGATGGCCGCATGCAGCGACGACGACGACAGCGCCGGGGCGACCACGCCGACGACCATCGAGGGCGACACGGACGTCACGAGCGAAGACAGCAGCGCCGCGACGACGCCGGCGACCGCCGAGGGCGACACGGACGTCACGAGCGAAGACAGCAGCGCGGCGACCACGCCGACGACCGCCGAGGGCGACACGGACGGCAGCGGGGGCGGCGAGCTCGTCGTCGGCGTCGACGAGGACACGTACGTCACCGAGGAACCAGAGGCCGACGTCGGCTTCGTGCCCCGCGGGATCTTCGAAGGCCTCGTCGAGATGACACCCGACTACGAGATCGAGGGCGTGCTGGCCACCGAGTGGGAGTTCGTCGAGCCCAACACGTGGCGGTTCACCCTTCGCCGCGACGTCACGTTCCACGACGGCACGCCGTTCACCGCCGAGGCCGTCAAGTACACGTTCGACCGGATCGCCGAACGCGGTGGCGACAACCTGCGGCTCGGTCCCGATTCGACGGTGATCGTCGACGACTTCACCGTCGAGGTCACGCCGACCGTGGAGAACCGTCGACTCGTGGAGCAGCTCGTGCACCCGACCCACAGCATCTTGGCGCCTGGCGGCGAGCCGGGGGCGGCACCGGTCGGCACCGGCCCGTTCCAGTTCGGCTCGTACGCGCCGCAGGAGGAGCTCGTCGTCGAACGCTTCGACGACTACTGGGGCGAGCCGGCGGGCGTCGAGCAGATCACGTTCAAGTTCATCCCCGAGCCGAACGCCCGGCGCCTTGCCCTCGAGTCGGGTGACATCGACGTGATGCTCGACGTGCCGCTCGACGTCGTCTCCGCGGTCGAGGCCAACGGCTTCAGCGTCGACATCCCCGAGCCCGGCCTCTACGAGGCGATGTACGCCAACATCAGCGGGGCCGGCGGGTACACGAAGTTGCAGGACGTCGCCGTGCGGAAGGCGATCGCCATGTCGATCGACCGCAACGCGTTGGTCGAGGGCGTGTTCGACGGCATCGCCGTGAACGAGCAAACGATGGTGCCCGCGCGCTTGCTTGGCGAGGAGGCGTCGCAGATCGAAGGCTTTGAGTTCGATCTCGAAGCGGCGGGGGTTTTGCTCGACGAGGCCGGTTGGGCCACCGGCGATGACGGGGTGCGCGAGCGCGATGGCGAACGTCTCAGCCTGCAGCTCATCAACGGGTTCCCGTCGTCGCAGGAGCACGGCACGGTGGCCGAGTTCATCCAGGCACAGCTCGGGGAGGTCGGCATCGAGGTGGAGATCATCACCACTCCCGACGCCCAGGCGTACGAGGATCGTCTCGGCAGCGGGCAGGGTGACCTATGGCTCGAGCGCGGCAACCAGAACGACGCCAACCCGTCATTCCTGCCCGCCCTGCTGTTCTGGGAGGAAGGCTTGTTCGGGAACATCGGCTATCAGCCGTACTTCGCGCCGGGCTGGCCGCAGGGCGCCACCGAGAACGCAGAGGGTCCGCCGCGAGTCGGCGACGGCCGCTTCGACGAAGCCGTCGTCGAGGCGCTCGCCGCCCCGACGAACGAAGGAACGCTGGCCAGCACCGCCGAGGCGATGCACCTGCTCATCGACGAGTACGTCATCGTCATCCCCCTCGCCGGCCTCGTTCGGCCGGTGGCGTTCCGCGACGGCGTGGAAGGCATGTCGGCCCATCCGTCCGGTGTGCAGATCCGCTTCGACGGCATCACCGTGGACGGCTGAGCGGGCGAACCGGGGGTGGGCACGAGCCAGACGGCCCACCTCGTCCGGCGCGTGCTGTACCTCGTGCCCACCTGGCTTGGTCTCAGCCTTCTTGCCTTCGTCCTCGGGAACGTGGCGCCGGGAGACCCCGGTCGCGCCTTCTTCACCCGCACCCGCGGGCGGCCGCCCACCCCAGAGGAGCTCGCACTGGTCCGCGAGCAGTTCAACCTCGACGACCCGTTGCTGGTGCGCTTCGGCCACTGGGTCCTCGACGCGATGCGGGGCGACCTCGGCACGTCGTTCTCGACCCGACGACCCGTGACCGAGGAGCTGCTGTCGCGGTTCCCGGCCACGTTGCAGCTGGCCGTGGCCGCGATGGTGGTGGCGCTCGTCATCGCCCTTCCGGTGGGGATCGTGGCCGCCCTGCACCGCAATCGCCTCATCGACCAGGCACTGCGGGCAGCCTCGATGCTCGGCGCGTCGATGCCGGGGTTCTTTCTCGCCTACCTGCTCATCATCGTGTTCTCGGTGAAGCTCGGATTGCTGCCGGCCATCGGGCGTGGGGGCCTCGAGAACCTCCTGATGCCGGCGCTCGCGCTCGGTCTCGGGGAGTCTGCGGTCCTGGCCCGTCTGATGCGATCGAGCCTGCTCGAGGTCCTCGGGGAGAACTACGTGCGCACGGCGCGGGCCAAGGGCCTACCGGGATGGAAGGTCGTGCTGCGCCACGGGGTCGGGAACTCGTTGGGCGCGGTCGTGACCGAGGCCGCGCTCACGTTCGGATTCCTGCTCGCGTTCTCCGCCATCATCGAGCAGATCTTCGTGTGGCCGGGGATCGGGCGGCTCGTGCTGGAGGCGATCACCCAGCGCGACTATCCCGTCATCCAGGGATTCGTCGTCTTCGCCGGCACCGTGTTCGTCCTCCTCAACCTCGTCGTGGATCTGATCTACGTTCGTCTCGACCCGCGCGTGAACCTCGGCAGCCGTCGGTCGCTCCGTGGGGATCTCGGGAGCCGCGATGGTTGACGCGACCGAGCCGCCAGCCGTCGACGTGGTGCCGGCGACCCCGATCACGCTCCGGCGAGACGCCACACCCGGATGGGAGCCGGATCTCCCGGCCTCGCTGCTGCTGCGGCGACTGCTCGCCGACCGCACCGCCGTCATCGGCCTCGTGATCCTGACGGTGCTCGTTGCCGCCGCCGTGCTCGCTCCGTGGGTGGCCCCGCACGACCCTGCCGCGCAGGACGTGTTGAACAAGCACGCGGGCCCGAGCGGCTCCCACCTGCTCGGCACCGACCAGCTCGGCCGCGACGAGCTGTCACGGCTCCTCTGGGGAGCGCGGGCCTCGTTGCTCACGTCGATGCTCCTCGGCACCGCGGTCCTCGTGATCGGCAGTGCGGTCGGCACGCTCGCCGGCTTCGTCGGCGGGCTCGTCGATGCGATCGCCATGCGCATCGTCGACGTCATGCTCGCCTTCCCGAACTTCCTGCTCGTTCTCGTCGTGGTCGGCTCGCTCGGACCCGGGCTGTTCAACCTCAGCGTCGCGTTCCTCCTGGCCGGCTGGGTGGGCTACGCGCGGGTCGTGCGCGGCCTCGTGCTCTCGGCCAGGGAGCGACCCCACGTCGAAACGGCCCGCGCGCTGGGCTTCCGGCCGGCCAGGGTCGTCCTTCGCCACGTCCTCCCAACCGTGCTCGGCCCCGTCACGGTGCTCTGGACGGTCCGCAGCGGGCAGCTGCTGCTGGCGCTCGCCGCGCTCTCCTTCCTCGGGCTCGGGGCCCAGCCGCCAACGGCCGAGTGGGGTTCGATGCTCAACAGCGCGCGGGACTCGCTGGCCGTGAACCCCGCCCTGATGATCTACCCGGGCCTCCTGATCACGGTGGCCGCGCTCGGCTTCAACCTCCTCGGCGACGGGCTGCGCGACATCCTCGATCCGGCGTCGCGGTGAACGGACCGTTGCTGACGGTCGAGGACCTCGCCGTCGGGTTTCCCGCCGCCGGGGGCTTCGTGCGCGCCGTGAACGGCGTCTCGTTGTCGCTCTCGGCTGGTGAGCGCGTCGGTATCGCTGGGGAGTCGGGAGCGGGCAAGAGCGTCACGGCCCTCGCGATCATGGGCCTGCTCCCGGTCCCGCCGACCGTCGTCACGGGAGCCGTGCGTCATCGCGGCAAGGACCTGCTGACGATGCGCGAGCGCGACCTCCGGCTGGTGCGGGGACGGAGCATCGCCATGATCTTCCAGGATCCCGTGACGTGCCTCAACCCACGCTTGAGCGTGGGCCGGCAGGTGGTGGAGGCGATCCGCGCCCACGAACCCGTCAGCCGTCGTGAGGCGAGGGGCCAGGCGATCGAGCTGCTGGGGCGGGCCGGCATCCCCGCCCCCGCGCGCCGCTTCGACGACTACCCGCACACCTTCTCGGGCGGCATGGCGCAGCGGGTGATGATCGCCATCGCCCTGTCCTGCGGACCGGAGATCGTGCTGGCCGACGAGCCGACGACCGCGCTCGACGTCACGATCGAGGCCCAGATCGTCGACCTGCTCGTAGAGCTGTGCGACGAGCAGCAGGCCGCGGTGATGTTCATCACCCACGATCTGGCGCTCCTCGCTCGCTTCGCCGACCGCATCCTCGTGATGTACGGCGGACGGATCATGGAGCAAGCACCGGCGCCGACCATCTTCCGCCGAACCGCTCACCCCTACACACGCGGCCTGCTGAGCTCCGTCGTCCGACCCGACGGCGCCGGCGGCGCGCGTCTGGCGACGATCCCCGGCGCGCCCCCATCGCCGCTCGCGCTGCCGCCGGGCTGCCCGTTCCATCCCCGCTGCGTCCACGCCGTTGAGCGCTGCCGCACCGAGGTGCCGCTCCTGCTCGACGTCTCGTCGGCCGAGCACCGGTGCGCCTGTCACCTGGCCGCCGAGCTGACCCCGTTCGACGCGGCCCAACCGGATCCGCTCGGGATCCGGCCATGACCGCGCCGCTGCTCGTCGTCGAGGACCTCGTCAAGGTGTACCCCGTGGCCAGGGGTCTCTTCGGGCGCATCGGGAGTGCGGTGCGGGCGGTCGACGGGGTTTCGTTCTCGATCGCCGCCGGCGAGACACTCGGGCTCGTCGGCGAGTCGGGTTGCGGCAAGTCCACGCTCGCGCGTTGCATCCTCCGCCTGATCGAGCCGAGCGGCGGGCACGTGAGCTTCGCGGGCGCCGACGTCGCCGGTCACCGTGGCGAGGCGCTCCGTCGCTACCACCAGCGCGCCGGGATGGTGTTCCAGGACCCATTCGGGAGCCTCAACCCGCGACAGATGATCGGCGACATGGTCGGCGAGCCGCTCCGGGCCCACCACCTCGTTGGGGGCCGGCGGTCCGAGCGCGCCCGCGTCGGCGAGCTGCTCGATCTCGTCGGGCTCGACCCTGGCCGCGCGAGGTCCTACCCGCGCCAGCTCAGCGGCGGGCAGCGACAGCGGGTTGCCATCGCGCGGGCGATCGCCTCGGAACCGGAGCTGCTCATCCTCGACGAGCCGGTCGCCTCGCTGGACGTCTCGGTCGGGGCCCAGATCCTGAACCTGCTCGCCGACCTCCAGACCGAGCTCGGTGTCGCCTACCTGTTCATCTCCCACAACCTCTCGGTCGTGCGCCATGTCGCCCACCGCACCGCGGTCATGTATCTCGGCTCCTTCCTCGAGTCCGGACCCACCCCTCAACTCTTCGATCGTCCCCAGCACCCGTACACCCAAGCGCTGCTCTCGGCCGTGTCGGTGCCCGACCCCGATCGCGAGCGCGAGCGACCGCGGATCCGCCTCACCGGCGAGGTGTCGACGTCGCTCGACGTGCCGACCGGATGCCGCTTCCACACGCGCTGCTTCCGCGCCGAGACGGTCTGCTCCGAGTGCGAACCAATGCTCGATCGCGTCGGTCCAAACGAGCATCGAGCGGCTTGCCTCTTTCCCGGAGACCGTGTCGCGTTGCGGCAAACTCACGCCGCCCACTGAGTCGTCCCGAGGGCCGCCGTCGACAACGATGAGCAGGGCGCCGGCGCGGCCCTCTACCAGTCGCAGGAGACGAGCTGGGCCCCGGCGGCCACCTCGCCGAACATCGCTCCGAGCTCTCGCAGTTGCGCTCCGGTCTCCTTCAGGTCGATCTCGCTCACGCCCCGATGCTCGGCGCACCCTGGCGTCAGCCAGATCGGCACCTCAAGGGCGCGGATCCGTTCGAACGCGTCCTTCATCCGCCCGGTGAGGCGGTCGCGGGCGTCGCTGCGCATGAGACCCGTCGCCGGCCCGACCAGTTGGATCTCGACCGTGACGCCGACGTCAGCGGCCATGCTGGCGTAGCGGAACGGCCGCCACGACAGGTCGTCGTTGTCGGGGCCGAGCGATGCGAAGAAGATGAGCTTGCGGTCAGCCACGCGAGCCTCCGATCAGTTGGTATCGACGGGCCTTCTCGCCCTGCTCGGGCGTTCCGGTGAGGCGACGAGGGTATCCGGGACGGTGCCGAGTGCCGGCCCGCACGGTCTCATGCGATACTCACGCCACTCGAAGTGAGGAGCATCACATGGGTCTGCAGTTCCGTTGCGCAGATGTCGGCGTCGCCTGCAAGGCGGTCACGAAGGCACCGACCAAGGACGAGCTGCTCGCCAAGGTGCTCGCGCACGCCAAGTCCGAGCACGGCGTCGATCTGAACGCGACGCTCGTCGACTTTGCGCTGACCAAGGTCAGCGAGACCTGACGACCGCGCTCCGTCAGACCGCGGCGGCCACGGCGGGACGGACCGCCACGGCGGGCTGGCGATACCGGGCGATGGCGATCATCGCCGCGCCGTAGGCGATCACGAGGACGCCGACGAGGACCAACAAGGGCGCGAACACATCGACGGGCGGCGGTGTCGTGTCGAGTCGGCGGAAGTTGTCCTGCTCCTGCTCGAGGACAGGGATGACGTCGTCGGCGAAGTAGTCGCGCACCGCGGGCACGCTGCGGGCAGGGCTGCCGTCGAAGCGGGTCAAGTTCTCGGTGCCGGCAACGCTGTTCCACCCTGCGGTCACGGTCGGCAACGCGGCGATCGACTGGGCCAGACGCGGGAACTCCTCGTTCAGCGTGGCGA
>JACCUL010000083.1 GCA_013811855.1 Acidimicrobiia bacterium | reverse complement strand
GTCGTGGGCATGTCGATGTGACGTACACCGAGATGGGCGACGGCATCGATGACCGCGTTCTGCACCGCCGGCGTGGCGCCGATGGTGCCGGACTCGCCGATGCCCTTGGCGCCGAGCGGGTTGCGCGGCGTCGGCGTCTCCATCGGCACGGTCTCGATGCTCGGCAGCTCGACGGCGGTGATGATCCCGTAGTCGGCGAAGTTGCCCGTGATCGGGTTGCCGGCGTCGTCGTAGCGGACCTCCTCGAGCAGCGCCTGCGCCGCGCCCTGGGCCACACCGCCGTGGATCTGACCCTCGACGATGAGCGGGTTGAGGCGCGTGCCGGCGTCGTCGCACGTGATGTGGCGCACGAGGCGGGCCACCGTGCGGCCGTGCTTGGTGATCTCGATCTCGTCGCCCGCGGCGACCTGGTCCAGCAGCGCGAGGAGCTGCGCCTTTGCGTCTGTGGCGGTCAGCTGAATGGTCATCCAGTCATTCTAGTGACTGGTCGCATCACGGATCGCCCGCCAGACCTTCTCGGACGTGGTCGGCATGTCGATGTGGCGCACGCCGAGGTGGGCGACGGCGTCGATCACGGCCGAGTGCACGGCCGGCGTCGACCCAATCGTGCCGGACTCGCCGATGCCCTTGGCGCCGAGCGGGTTGCGGGGCGTCGGCGTCTCCATCGGCACGGTCTCGATGCTCGGCAGCTCGACGGCGGTGATGATCCCGTAGTCGGCGAAGTTGCCCGTGATCGGGTTGCCGACGTCGTCGTAGCGGACCTCCTCGAGTAGCGCCTGCGCCGCGCCCTGGGCCACGCCGCCATGGATCTGACCCTCGACGATGAGCGGGTTGAGGCGCGTGCCGGCGTCGTCGCACGTGATGTGGCGCACGAGGCGGGCCTGACCCGTCTCCACGTCGACCTCGGCCACGGCGACGTGGGCGCCGAAGGGGAACGTCGGACCGGCGGCGGTGAAGCGGGTGGCGATCGCGAGTGCCTCGCCGTCGGCGGCGGCCGCCCCGGCGAGGTCGGCCCAGCTCCGTGAGACCGCCGGGGTGCCGGTGACGTGGAAGCGTGCCGTCTCGACGTCGAGCACGACGTCGGCGGGCTCGGCCTCGAGGTCGCGGGCGGCGCGGGCGATGGCGAGCGCGACGAGCTCCTCGGCCGCCTGATCCACCGCCGCCCCGCCCTGCTGCAGCGAGCGCGAGGCCATGGTGCCGCCGCCCTGCGGCACGAGGTCGGTGTCGCCCCACACCAGGTCCATGTCCTCGATCGGGATCCCGGTGCGGGCGCTGGCGATCATCGACCACGCCGTCTCGTGGCCCTGGCCCTGCGGCGACGTGCCGGTGCGGATCACGGCCCGTCCGTCGTCGCGCACCTCGATCGCGGCGTCCTCCGCGAACGGCGCCACGCCGCCGGTGATCTCCACGTACACGCTGACGCCGATGCCGAGCTGCACCCGGTCGCCCGCCACGCGACGGCGGGTCTGCTCGGCCCGCAGCTCGTCGTAGCCGGCGGCGGTCAGGACCCGGTCGAGCGCGCCCTCGTAGTCGCCGACGTCGTAGGTCTGGTCGACCGCGGTGGTGTGCGGTTCGCTGAAGGGCGGGATCAGGTTGCGCCGGCGCACCTCCGCCGGGTCCATGCCGAGCTCGCCGGCGAACAGGTCCATGGCCCGCTCGATCGCCGCCGTGGCCTCGGGCCGGCCGGCGCCTCGGTACGCGACGGTCGGGGTCGTGTTGGTGAGGACCGATGTCGTGCGGCACTCGATGTTCGCGATGGCGTACACACCGGCCGCCATCGGTCGCGTGAAGAACGGCGCCAGCACGACCCCCGTCTCGGCCGACGCCCCGGCGTCCTGGAGCACGCGCAGGCGGTAGTGGGTCACGGTGCCGTCGCGGCGGCCGCCGATCGTGACGTACTGCACCTGGGCCCGGCCGTGGCCGAGGGCGATCATCGACTCGCGGCGCGTCTCCAGCCAGCGCACCGGCCGGCCGACCTCGGTGGCGAGGCGGCCGAGCAGCAGCTCCTCGGCGTAGACGCCGATCTTGGCGCCGAAGCCGCCCCCGACGTCGGGGGTGATGACCCGCACGGCGTCCGGCGTGACGCCGTTGATCCTGGCCAGATGGTCGCGGACCCCCTGGGCGTGCTGCGTAGAGACCCACTGCAGCAACCGGCCCTCGACCCACGCCGCCGCCGACGAGCGCACCTCCAGCGGGCACGGCGCGACACGCTGGTTGACGAACCGGCCCGATGTCGTGACCTCGCACTCGGCGAAGAACTCGTCGCCGGTGAGGTCCGGGATACCCAGCGCCAGCGTGTCGAACACGACGTTGCTGCCGACGGGCTCGTGGACGAGGGTGGTGGTGGTCAGCGCCTCGTCGATGTCGAGCACGACCGGTAGGGGGTCGGCGTCGACGAACGCTGCGGCGGCGGCGTCGGCGGCCTGCACGGCCGACTCGGCCACGACGACGGCGACGGGCTCGCCGACCCAGCGGACGCGGTCGATCGCCAGCAGCCCCGGCGTGACGGCCGGGTTGTATGGCGCCGGGACGGGATCGAGCCCGAGCGACGCCGCCGTGAACACGCCGAGCACGCCGGGCATGGCGGCGGCATCGTCGACGTCGATCGACGTGATCGTGCCGTGGGCCACGTCGCTGCGCACGTAGGCCACGAACGCCGCGCCGGCGAGCTCGGGGATGTCCCGGCAGTCGTCGAGGTACCGGCCGCCGACGGTGAGGAACCGCGGGTCCTCCTTGCGCACGACGCGGTTGCCGAGGATGCTGCCGGGCACGGCGCGGCACTGTAGCGACGACGGATGCGACGCCGAGTCGAACTCGTGCCACACTGCGCGCTGTGGCCTGGTTGGTGAGCGACGCCCGCGTCCTGGCCTCGGCCGAGGTGGCCGTGGACCGGGCGGCGCGCCGGCACGGGCTGCTGCACCGGGACGACGTCTCGGGCGCCCTCGTCATCCCGCGGTGTCGTTGGGTGCACACCATCGGCATGCGCTTTCCGCTCGACGTGGCGTTCGTGGCCGAGGACGGCACGGTGGTCAAGATCGTGTGCATGCGTCGCCACCGCGTCGGCGCGCCGGTGCGCGGCGCACGATGGGTGATCGAGGCCAGGGCCGGGTCGTTCGAGCGGTGGGGGCTGGCGCCGGGGGCGGTCGTGGAGCTGCGCGATGGCGCCGGATCGGAGGAGTGAGGCCGGTCGGCTCGTCCTCGTGGCGACCCCGATCGGCAACCTCGGCGACCTCCCGCCTCGCGCCATCGAGGCCCTGCGCGACGCCGCGCTGATCTGCTGCGAGGACACCCGCCGGACGGGCCGTCTGCTGCTGCACGCCGGAATCGCCGGGTCCCGGCTGGCGGTGTGCAACGAGCACACCGAAGCGGCCCGAGTCGGCGAGGTCCTGGAGGTGCTCGGCGACGGCGGCAACGTCGCCGTCGTCACGGACGCCGGGACGCCAGGGATCAGCGACCCCGGCGAGCGGCTCGTGCAGGCGGTGCTCGACGCCGGGTTCACCGTCACCGCCGTGCCGGGCCCGGCGGCGTTCGTCGCCGCGCTCGTCACGAGCGGCCTGCCGACCAGCCGGTTCGTGTTCGAGGGCTTCCTGCCGCGATCGGGGTCGGCCCGCACGCAACGCATCCACGACCTGGCGGCGGAGCGGCGCACGATCGCGCTCTACGAATCACCACACCGCATCGCCAGGACGCTCGTCGACCTGACCGCCGTGTTCGGCGGCGACCGCCGAGTCGTCGTGTCCCGGGAGCTGACCAAACTGCACGAGACGGTGGTGCGCGGCACGTTGCGCGACGTCCGTGTCGGCGAGCCGCGCGGTGAGTACGTCGTCATCGTGGCCGGAGCGCCCGACGCGTTCGAGCCGCCGAGCGACGACGAGATCCGCGTCGCCTTGCGGGCCCAGTTGGCGGTGGGGGTGTCGACGCGGGATGCGGTCGCCACCGTGGCCAAGGCCCTCGGCGTCGCCAAGCGGGTGGTGTACGACCTGGCCGTGGCGGAGTCCCGGAGGTCACCCCCGACTACCCTTCGGTGAGGCGTGAGTTTCCTAAGTCAACCCCCCTCCTTCGAGGAGGTCGGTGAGGGCGACGGGTTCGTCGCGGTGGGGGCAGGGGGCGCCTGG
>JACCUL010000077.1 GCA_013811855.1 Acidimicrobiia bacterium | reverse complement strand
GCGGTGACGAACTCCACCACGGCGGGCGAGAACTCGGGGTACAACAGCGTGTTGAGCAGGGCCAGCCGGGTGACCCGGTCCGGGTGGCGCAGCGCCCAGTGGACGACGACCGGGCCACCGAGATCGTGGCCGGCGAGCGCCACGCGCTCGATGCCGAGGTGGTCGAGGAACCGGGTCAGCGCCTGCTCGAAGCGCTCGAAGCCGAACCGACCCGTGGCCGGTTTGGTCGAGCTGGCGAAGCCGGGCAGGTCGAGCGCCAGCACTCGGTGGCGCTCGCCGATGGGCATCATCACGTTGCGCCAGAGGTGCGACGACGTGGGCCAACCGTGGACCAGCAGGACGGCGGGCCCGGCGCCGAGCTGGCGCCAGGCCAGCCTGGTGCCGTCGGGCAGGGTGACGTGGTCGATCGGTGGATCGGTCGTCGTGGTGGGCATCGGCGCCTCCTGTCCGGCCGGCATCGGAGACAAACCGACCGTCGGTCTGCAAACTACCAGACCGACGGTCGGTTGGCTACTGTGCGGGCGTGATCGAGGCCCAACCGTCGGGGGCACGCGCCGACGCCCGCGTCGAGCGGGGCCGCGCGACGCGTGATCGGTTGGTCGCCGCGGCCCGCCAGCACTTCGGCCAGGACGGGTACGAGCGCACGTCGATCGCCGCCGTGCTCGACACCGCGGGCGTCGCCAAGGGGGCGCTGTACCACCACTTCGCGTCGAAGGAGGGGCTCTTCGACGCCGTGCTCGACGGCGTCGTCGCCGACATCGCCCGCTCCGCCGCCGCCGCCGCCCGCGCCGAGCGTGATCCGCTGGGTCGACTCCGCGCCGGCTGCTTCGCCTGGTTGGAGCTGGCCCTCGATCCCGCGGTGCAGCGCATCGCCCTGCTCGACGCGCCGTCCGTCGTCGGGTGGACGCGCTGGCGGGAGATCGACGAGCAGCACACGCGGCGCGGCCTGCGGGCGAGCATCGAGCGGCTGATCGTCGAGGGCCGGCTGCCGCCCGGCAACAGCGTGCTGTACGCGCACATGGTGCTGGCCGCGGTGAACGAGGCGGCGCTGCTGATCGCCCGCGCCGACGATCCGCAGGCGGCCCTGGCCGTCGGCAAGGACGCCGTCGACACGTTGCTCACCCGGCTCGCCGGCGGCTCCGCACCGCCTGCGGCGACGGGAGCGGGTGAATGAGCGAGCGAGGTGATGTGCCGGCCACCGTGCTCGCGGCGCTGCGATCGATCACCCGCGGATTGCCCGAGTCGTACGAGGAGGAGGCGTGGGTCGGGACCCGCTGGCGCATCCGCGCCAGGACGTTCGCCCACGTGCTGACGATCGAGGACGGGTGGCCACCCGCCTACGCCCGGGCCTCGGGAAGTGCCGGTGCGGCGTGCGTGCTGACGTTCGAGTCCGCAGGCCCCGAGCTCGAGGCGTTGACCTGGAGCGGTCAGCCCTTCTTCAAGCCACCGTGGCGGCCCACCGTCGTCGGCATGTTCGTCGGCGACGACGTCGACTGGGACGAGGTCGCCGAGCTCGTCACGGAGAGCTACCGCCTGCTCGCGCCGAAGCACCTGGGCGCGGCGCAGCCCTAGGTCGAGGTGTGCTCGTTCGGTGTGGTGGCGCCGGGCGGACGGCGTGCCGTGAGCAGCAGGAGCGAACCCAGGCCGGCGGCGATCGCCGAGGCGACGAGGATGCCGACCTTGGCCGAGCCGGCGAGCGGCCCATCGTCGTAGGCGAGGCCGGTGATGAACAGCGACACCGTGAAGCCGATGCCGGCGAGCGTCGCCGCGCCGCCGAGCTGCCGCCAGTCCACGTCGTCGGGGAGGCGGGCCACCCGCAGACGGGTGGCGAGCCACGCGAACGCGGTGATCCCGAGCGCCTTGCCGACGACAAGCCCGAGCAGGACGCCCAGGAAGACCGACGTGTCGGCGAGCGGGTCCTCGTCGAGCGCGATGCCGGCATTCGTGAGGGCGAAGATTGGCACGACGAGGTAGCTGGTCCACGGGTGGAGGAGCTCGATCAGCCGGTCACAGACCGAGACGGACTCCTTGACGGCGACGGCAGTGGCCCGGACCTCCTCGACCGAGAGCTCACGGTGCTCGAGGATGTCCACGACGGTCTCGGCCTCGGGGCCGCTCTGCAGCGGCCGGGCGGGCGTCAGGACGCCCATCACCACGCCGGCGATGGTGGCGTGCACGCCGGACTCGAAGACGACGACCCACAGCGCGATCCCGCCGATCACGTAGACCGGCGGGTAGGTGACGCGGAGCCGCCGCAGCGCGAAGACCATGACGGCGAGGCCGACGGCGACGGCGAGATACCGCGGCTGCAGCTCGTCGGCGTAGAAGATGGCGATCAGGGCGATGGCGCCGAGGTCGTCGGCGATCGCCAGCGTGAGCAAGAAGATCTTCAGCGCGGCCGGCACCCGTGGGCCGAGCAGCGCCATCACGCCGAGGGCGAACGCGATGTCCGTGGCCATCGGGATGCCCCAACCGTCGCGGCCGTCGCCGCCGGCGGTGAACGCGGCGAAGATCAACGCCGGCACAGCCATGCCGCCGAGCGCGGCGAACGCCGGGAGCACGACCTGGCGCCGGTCGCGCAGCTCACCGGTGACCAGCTCCCGCTTGATCTCCAGCCCGACGACGAAGAAGAAGATCGCCATGAGCGCGTCGTTGACGACGTGGCGGAGGTCCTCGTCGAAGCGGAACGAGCCGACCGTCAGCTGGACCGGGGTCTCCCACAGGGTCTGGTAGCCCGCCGACCACGGTGAGTTGGCCCACGCGAGGGCCACCACCGTGGCGACGACGAGGACGATCCCGCCGGCCGCCTCGACGCGCAGGAACCGAGCGAGTGGTCGGGCCATCCGGGCCAGCGTCGAGTCACGATGGATGAACGACGCCGACGGCGGGGCACGCCCGGCGGGGGATTGCGTCGACATGGGCGGCGGCTCCGATCGCAGGGGGATGTCAACGCCGACCAGACTTCCCGGCACGCCAGCGACTGAGCCTACGGCATCAGCCGTCGCCGGGTCGGCAGACCGAGCGAGTGCGACACGGCGGGCGGGCGGCGGGCGACGTGCAATCTGCCCGATCTCGTGATAGGCAGGCCGTGTACGTCGCTCCGGTCCTCGGCGGCGCTCCGAACGGATGCGCTCCAGAGAGGGTGAGGACGACGGTCGACGTGTACACGCTGGGGGCTGAGCAGGACGTTCGGCGGGCGCTGTTCGATGTGCCGCTCGGCAGTCCCACCAGGCCGACATGGCGGGGACGTCTTCATGTCATCGCGCTGATAGTGGTCACCCCCCTGCTGGCGCTCATGGCGACCGGTGTCGAAGGAGACCGCAACCGCGTCGGTGTCATCGTCTACGCCGCCGGGTTGTGCTCGATGCTGGCCGTGTCGGCGGCCTACCACCGTTGGGTGCACACGATCAGGGCCCGCACCGTGTGGCGTCGGCTCGACCACGCCATGATCTTCGCCGCCATCGCCGGCACCTGCACGCCGTTGGCCCTGGTGCTGCTCGAGCCGGCGGCGGCCGTCGTCGCCATCGTCGCCACCTGGTCGGCGGCCCTCGTCGGCGCCGGCATCAAGATCACCGGCTGGCGGCGCGGCGGCGCAGTCGGCACCGCGATGTACATCACCAACAGCTGGGCGGGCCTCATCCTCGTCCCGTCGCTGTGGCAGCACAGCGGTCCGGTCCCGGTGATCCTGCTGTGTGCCGGCGGCCTCATCTACACCCTCGGGGCGGTCGGTTTCCGGCGCCACTGGCCGAAGCTCCGAGAGAGCGTGTTCTCCTACCACGAGGTCTGGCACCTCTGCACCCTCGCCGCCGCCGGCGCCCACCTCGCCGCCGTCTGGATCGTGGTCAGCGCGTAAGGCCCCGTGCCCGTCGCTGCGGGTCGAGTCGTGTCTCCGGCAGCAAGCATCGGCCGGGTGCGCCGATTCAACCGCCCGTGGCTGATCGCCGGCGTCATCGCGTCGCTGGCGACGATCGCGACGCGGTGGTGGATCTCGCACGGCCGAACCCAGTACACGATCTGGCCCGACGAGCCGGCGCAGCTGGCGATCGCCCGGTTCGCCAGCGGCGGCACGCGCTGGAACATGCACGACCACAGCACGTGGCGGCCGCTCTACGCCACGCTCATCGCGCCGCTGCACTGGCTCTTCGACGACCCGATCCGGGTCTACCAGGCTGCGCTCGTCGTCAACGCCCTGCTCGGCGGGGTGGCCACAGCCCTGCTGGTGGTGCTGGCGCGACGGCTCACGTCGCTGACGACCTGGGCGGCCGCCGCCGCTGCGATCCTCGTCTCCGTCGCTCCGGCGGCCCTGTTCCCGACGGAGTTCGTCTGGTCGGAGTCGCTGGTCGTGCCGACGTTCCTGGGCACGCTCCTCGCCCTCCTCAGCTTCCGCGAGCGCCCGTCGCTGGGTGTCGGAGTCGCGGCGGCGACGCTGGCGGCGGCGGCGTTCGGATCGCACAGCCGCATGCTCCCGCTGACGGTCATCACGGTGGCCGTCGTCGCGCTCGAGGTGCGCCGTCGCCGACTCGCGGCGACGACGGGTGCGCTGATCGTGGCCTGGACGGCGGCCGGCTTCCTCGCCGTGACGGCGTACTCGGGCTTCGTCGTCGACCGGCTGTGGGACGAGCCGACGACCCGCAACTCCTACGGCGGGATCGTCGCGCAGCTCGGTAAGGTCGGCGCCACATTCGCCTCGTTCGTCGGGCAGTCGTGGTATCTGCTCGTGACGACCGCCGGGGTCGCCGGCCTCGGGGTGATCGCCCTCGCCCGCCTCGCTCGACGGCGCCAGCCCGGGGACACTGACCGCGCCACCTCGGCGGCGGCCGATGCCCGGCTCGTGCTCGCCGTCGTCGGAGCCCACGTGGCGCTGGCCATGGTGTTCATGTCGGACCGCTGGCGGCCGGACCAGGTCGTCTACGGGCGGTACAACGACGCTGTCGTCGGCCCGGTCGTCCTGGTCGGCATCGGCGAGCTCGTCACGTCGAGCTCCGTCCGCCGCCTCGCCCAGGACGTCGTCGCGGTCGCCGTCGCGACGGCTGTCCTCGGCGGACTGCTCGTGATGTTGCGGGGCGACGAGCTGTCAGAAGGTGCCGGCGTGCGGGCGATGATCCTCGGGCTGCAGCCGTTCCTCGTCGGTGAGGTGGCCATCCCCGTCGTGACGATCACGATCGCCGCGATCGTGGTCGCGCTCCTCGTCGGTGCCGTGGCCGGCGGGACGACCCGGCTCGCGGGTGGAGCGGACCCGAGCGGCAAGCTCGCCCTCTGGGCCAAGTGACGGCCCGACGGGCACGGCCTGCCGGACGGCGAGCGTCGGGACTGCTGACCTCCGCGCGGGCGCGCCCGCTGACTGCGAGCGGATGAGGGGCATCGAAACCTCGTATCGTGCTGATCAGCGCGGAAGACCTCGAATGTCTCGAGGCGACGTCGTGCGTGGAGTTGACGCCGTGCGCGCCTTGCGTCCTCGCCGGCGATGACGGATCCATACGGACTTGTCGTGGCCGCTTTCCGGGCGTGTTCGCCGCGCGTCGACGGACGTATCGCGTGCTCTACCGCGTCGACGAGGTCCGACACGAGATGACGGCGATTCGGATCGACCACCGTCGCGACGTGTCCCGCAGCTGAGGGGGCGCATCGGACACCACACACGGGGCGGTCGTCAGATCTTGTGAAACACAACACCCGGACCAGCCGAGGCGATCACCTCAGAGGGAGGGACGTGGAGGCGGACCATAGAGAGACGGGTGGCGCCAGAACACATGAGAGAGCGCCATTTTGGCGCTACTATGCGATCATGTCGAGCATTCAGGTGAAGGACGTTCCGCATGACGTTCACGCCACGCTTCGGAGGCGTGCGGCGGCCGCCGGGCAGTCGCGGCAGGAGTATCTCTTGGCCCGCCTGGTGCAGGACGCCCAAACGCCGACCGTCGATGAGCTGCTGGACCGGGCCGGCGGTCGAGCCGGCGGTCGAGCCGATCTCGGCGCCGCCGCGGCGGTGGTGCGGGCCGAACGGGACGCCCGGTGATCGTCGTCGACGCAAGTGTCATCGTCACCGCGTTGGCCGACGACGGCAACGACGGTGACCGAGTCCGTCAACGGATGCGCGAGGAACGACTCGTTGCGCCGCACGTCATCGACCTCGAAGTTGCCTCGGCGTGGCGACGTCTCGCCGCAGCTGGCGCCCTCGACGAGCGGCGCGTCGGGTTGGCCCTGGCGGATCTCCTCGCCCTCCGCCGGGAGCGGGTAGGGCACGGCCCGCTGCTCGGGCGCTGCTGGGAACTGCGCACCAACCTCACCATCTACGACGCGGCGTATGTGGCCCTCGCCGAGGCGCTCGACACGACGCTCACTGCTGACCGGCGGCTGGCCGACGCTCCCGGCAGCCGCTGCGCCGTCGAAGTACTTTCGTAGCGCCCGCCCGACGTTCAGCGGTCTGTTCTGTCCGCAGCCGACCGCGGGGCCTCAACTGGTCATCGCTCCTCCCAGTCGTCGACCAGGCAGCCACGCATCGACTTCGCACAACATGTGTCCGAGAAGGCGACACCCCCGTCATGACTCCGTGGTCCCAGGATCGTCCTCGAGCCCGAGAACCTCGGCGGGGTCGATCGGCTTGAGACCGTCGAAGCCGCCGGCACTCCTCAACCCCTGAAGACGTTGCTCACGCGCCAGATGGATCAGGTTCTGCACGTCGGCGTCCCCGAGCTCGATCGTGGCCACCGGCCGCTCCGCGGAGCGCTCGACCGAGGCGCCTTTGATCACGCACGGGTTTCCGGGCGATCAGGCCGTCC
>JACCUL010000059.1 GCA_013811855.1 Acidimicrobiia bacterium | reverse complement strand
CTCGTATCGTGACCGCCATGTCCGACGAGCCGGTGAGCGACGAGCAGCCGGCTCGCACGCTGGCCGACGTCGAGCGGGAACGGCGATTGGTCGCGGCGCGGGATCGTCACGATCGCAACCTGTCGATGATCGACCACGGCAAGCGCATGGCGGGGCCGGTCGGGGGCGTGATGGCGGCGGCGATGATCGCCATCCGCGACGTCTACGAGCCGGCCAGGGACGACACCGTGGTGGCGATCTCCGAGACGCCCGACGAGCCCCACGACGTCGATCGCGACGGCGTGCACCTCCGGCCCGAGGAGGTCGGTGCCGCCACCGCTGTCACCGTCCCGGCGCTGCCGCGGCGGGCACCGGTCGGGACGCGGCGGCGCGCCCGCCGGCGCTGAATCGGTCGGACCGGGCAGTACCTCAGAGGATCTGCGACAGGAAGAGCTTCGTCCGATCCTCCTGGGGATCGGTGAAGAAGTGCTTGGGTGTGCCGACCTCGACGATCTGACCGTCGGCCATGAACACGACCCGGCCGGCGACCTTCTCGGCGAAGCCCATCTCGTGGGTCACGACGATCATCGTCATGCCGCCGTTGGCGAGATCGATCATCGTGTCGAGGACCTCGTTGATCATCTCGGGGTCGAGCGCGGAGGTCGGCTCGTCGAACAGCATCACCTTCGGCTTCATCGCCAAGGCCCGGGCGATGGCCACCCGCTGCTGCTGGCCGCCCGAGAGTTGGCCCGGGTACTTCTTCGCCTGCTCCGGGATGCGCACCTGCTCGAGCAGCTCCATGGCCAGCGCCTCGGCGTCCCGCTTGGGCATGCGGCGCACCTGGCGCGGCGCCAGCGTGACGTTGTCGAGCACGCTGAGGTGTGGGAACAGGTTGAACTGCTGGAAGACCATGCCGGTCTCCCGGCGGATCTCCTGGATGTTGCGGACATCACGGGTCAGCTCGACGCCGTCGACGACGATCCGCCCGGCGTCGTGCTCCTCCAGCCGGTTGATGCAGCGGATCATCGTCGACTTCCCGGAGCCCGACGGGCCGATGACGACCACGACCTCCTGCTTGGCCACCTTGAGGTCGATCTCGTGCAAGGCGGTGAAGCTGCCGAACCGCTTGACGACGCCGTCCAGCTCGATCATCACCTCCCCCGACCCGGCCACCTGGGTGGCATCGGCGTAGGCGGCGGTCGTGGTGCTCCCGGTCGTCGTATCGGTCATCTCGTCCCCACTCCCAACGTGCGCTCCAGGCGCTGGCTCTCGCGGCTCATGGTGATGCACCCGATCCAGAACAGCAGCATGACGAAGCCGAGGCTCTCGGCGAGCAGGCGCTGGCCCCGGAAGGCGTCCTGGGCGGTGGCCGCGTTGGCCACCTGCAGCGCGTCGAGGAAACCCATCGCCGCCCCGGCCAGCGTCGTGTCCTTGAACAGGCTGATGAATTGTCCGACGAGCGCCGGGATGACGTTGCGCAACGCCTGGGGCATCACGATGAGAAACGTCGTCTTGACCGGGCTGAGGCCGAGGGCCTGGGCCGCTTCGGTCTGACCCTTGGGCAGCGACTGCAGCCCGCCGCGCACGATCTCGGCCACGTACGCCGCGGTGAACAACGTGAACACGACGATGGCCCGGACGACGAGGCCCGGCGGCTCCAGCCACGTCGGGATGAAGAACCCGAGCGCGATGGCCGACAGCAGCAGGAGCACGAACAGCGGCACGCCGCGGAACAGCTCGATGTAGGCGATGCAGACGGCGCGGATCAGCGGCAGCTTCGACCGGCGGCCGAGCGCCAGCAGGACCCCGAGCGGGAAGCACAGCGTGATGCCGGCCGTGGCCAGGAACAGGTTGAGCATGATCCCGCCCCATCGATCCCAGCCGACGGGGCGGGTCAGGAACCACACCAGGGCGGCGGCGAGCACGATCGAGCCGAGCACGAGCACCACCGCCGACCGTCGGGGCAGGTACGGGCCGGCAAGGCGGCCGAGCACGGCGGCGACGACGATCGCCGCCGCCGTCAACCACGGTCCGGGCGAGCTCGACAGGAAAAGCAACAGCAGGACGCCGACGACGAGCGGCCACAGTCGCCCGACCAGGGCCACCAGCCGCCGGGTCACCGGCTGGTCGGGAGCGACGGTGCCGGCGACGACGTGCCGGCGGGCGACGAAGCCGGCGATCAGCCCGCCGACGAAGGCGACGGCCGTGAGCGCGACGACGATCCGCCACAGCTCGTCGGCCGGGTAGCGACCGACCATGAACAGCTTGAGGTTGGTCCGCACGATCTCCCACCGGCCGGTCGAGAACAGGAACCGGGCGAAGCGGAACACGACGAACCCGACGACGATGGCGGCGACGACGGTGACGACGCCGTCGCCGACGGAGCGGAACAGGTTGCGGCGCACCCAGTCGGCCGGGCCGGCGGTCGGCGGCCGGGGCGGCTCCGGGGGTGGGACCGCCAGATCCTCGGTGAGGAAGGTCTGCATCAGCGCTCCACGATGGCGAGTCGGCGGTTAGCCAGGTTGACGAACAGCGAGATCACGAGCGAGAGCACGAGGTAAATCCCGAGGAGCAGGGCGAACGACGGGACGGCGGGGGAGCGGTTGGCGACCGTGAGCTGCGTGACCTTGGTCAGCTCGGGGAAGCTGATCGCCGCCGCCAGCGACGAGTTCTTGGCCAGGTTGAGGTACTGGTTGCCGATCGGCGGGACACCGATGCGCATGGCCTGGGGCAGCACGACGTGCCACAGGCGCTGGAAGCCGGACAGGGCCAGCGCGTTCGCCGCCTCACCCTGCCCGCGGGGGACGGCCTGGATCGACCCGCGGACGATCTCGGCGACATGGCTCGACGTGTAGATGACGAGAGCCGCCAGCGCGGCGAAGTACTCGGGGGTCATGGTGATGCCGCCGGTGACCCGGGCCCCGTCGATCTCCGGCGCCGTGGCGCCGAGGCCGAGCACGATCCACACGACGACGAGCACGACGGCGGCGGTCGGCAACGCCCACAGGCCGGTGCGGCCCGGCGTACCGGTGCGATCGGCGATCCGTGACCGCCACCGGGCGACGAGGAACGCGACGATCCCAGCCGAGAGCAGCGCGACGACGAACTTCCAGTTCCCGCCCTCGAACCAGAACGTGCTGGCGCCGCGCACGTTGACGATGGCCACCGGTCCGACGTCCCACGAGTCGGCGACGCGGGGGAAGGCGTTGAGCACGACCGCGCCGTACATCACGAACAGCAGGCAGAACAGCGGCACGTTGCGGACGAACTCGACATACGCGCGCGCCGCGCTGCGGACGATGAAGTTCTGCGACAGCCGGGCGATGCCGATCAACACGCCGGCCACCGTGGCCAGCGCGATACCGGTGATGGCCAGGCGCAGCGTGTTCTGGAAGCCCTCGACGAGCGCGTCGCGGACCGGCTGGGTCTGGCGGAAGTCGCTGCCTGGGATCGGGAAGCTCGACGGCTGGTCGAGGTGCCCGAACCCGGTCGGGATGTTGAGCCGCTGGCTGTTGACGCGCAGGTTGTCGAGCAGCCAGAACACGATGGCGACGACCACGAGGACCACCGCGATCTGGAACGTCCACGCCAAGACGCGGACGTCCCGCCACAGCGGCGGCCGACCCGTGGTTGTCGCCATCAGACGCCGAGCCGACAGGCGAGGATTCCAGCATCACGGACGGGTCGGTCCGGCTGCGTGAGCAGCCGAAGCGAACCGTGAGGCCGTGAGCCGGCCACGCCTCGTGACAGACGCCTCATGTGTCGGGCTCAGGGATCAGCGATACGGCGGGGCGTACTGCAGGCCGCCGTCGCCCCACAGGGCGTTGAGACCCCGTTCGAGGCCGAGGTCGGTGAGGTTGCGCTCGAAGATCTCCCCGTAGTTGCCGACCTGTGACACGACGTTCATGGCGAATGCCGGGTCGAGGCCGAGCCCGGCGTCGAGCGTGACGCCGTCGGCGTTCTCGCCGCCGAGGAACTGGACGATGGCGGCGTTGTCGCCCGCGGCCATGTCCCCGACGTTGGCCTGGGTGATGCCGTACTCCTCGGCCTGGATCGTGGCGTAGATGGCCCACTCCACGGCTTGCGCCCAGCGCGTGTCGTTGTCGCGCACGGCAGGGGTCAGCGGCTCCTTGGAGAAGATGTCGTCGAAGATGACGAGCGCGTCCGGCCCGTCGGGGAAGCTCGACCTCAGGCCGACGAGCTGGCTGCCATCGCTGGACCAGCCATCGCAGCGGCCGGCGATGAACGCCTCCTGCAGCAGGTCGACGTCCTCGAACGACTGCACCTCGACGGTGAGGTCGCGGCGGGCGAACTCGGTCGCGACGTTGCCTTCCGACGTGGTGCCGCCGGCGACGCAGACGACGGCGCCGTCCATGTCGTCGATCGACTCGAAGCCGGCGTCGGCGGCGACCATCATCTGCTGGCCGTCGTAGTACGTCGGGTGCAGGAACGTGGCGCCCTCGATGCCGTCCCGGCTGGCCGTCCACGTGGTGTTGCGGACGAGCACGTCGATCTCGCCGGACTGCAAGGCCGTGAACCGGGCGTCGGTCTCGAGGTCGACGAACTCGACCTTGGTGGCGTCGCCGAGCACGGCGGCGGCGATGACGCGGCAGAAGTCGGCGTCGAAGCCGACGTGCTCGCCGGCGTCGTCGAGGCTGGAGAAGCCGGGCAGGTCGTCGCGGACGCCGCACCTCACGACGTCGGCGGCGGAGACGGTGTCGAGCAGCGACTCGCCGGTCTGGACCTCCTCGGCCGTGGTCGGGGTGCTACCGGTGGCGACCGAGCCCGGTGTCGTACCGGTGTCATCGGTGCCGCCGGTCGTCGGCGCGGCGCCGGAGCCGCTCGGTGCCGGCTCGCCCCCTTCGTCCCCGGTGTCGGAGCACGCTCCGGCGACGAGGCTGAGTGCGGCCAGCGGCACGAGGCCCCTGATGAACGTGCGTCGCATATCTCTCCCCTCGGTGGTGGCCCGCTGCGGCGACCCTAACAAAGGCCGCCGGATGGGGAGGGGAGTCCCCCGCCCGCGCCGCCGTCGACGGTGGCCAGCAACGCCTCGAGCTCGTCGACGGAGACGGCGTAGGACTCGTCCCGAGCGCGCATCGTCAGCACGACGATCCCGAGGAGTCGGCCGTCGAGGTCGAGGAGTGGCGCGCCGCTCGTCCCGCCGGCCACCTCGCCCCGGAAGCGGTGCGTGCGGCGGGTCCATTTCCTTGCCGCGGTCGTGTCGTCGACGACGAGGTCGCCGGTCCGCACG
>JACCUL010000047.1 GCA_013811855.1 Acidimicrobiia bacterium | reverse complement strand
TCGCGGCCAGCCCGAGATCCCGCGCGGCCGCCGACACCGCCTCGGCGTGCTCGAGGGAGTCGAGGCGCACCCGCATGCCTGTCGCGCGCAGGTCGACCACCATCTCGGCCGACAGCTCCACGATGCGTCCGGCCAGCGCAGCCCCCTCGATCAGCGAAGGCGTGTCGAACCATGCCGTCGCAACGCCATCGACCACCCGCCAATCCGTTCCGATCTCCGTCATGCCCGGCACCATATGAGATCGTGCACCCATTGACGGAGGAGCCCTGGGGTGTCCGCAGGTTCTTCGTACGTGACCCGGACGGCAATGTCATCAACGTCGTCAGTCACCGAGACGAGTAGCCGAACCGCGAGCCGGCGATATCGGGCGCTCCCAAGGCCTCGCTGTCGATGTTGATATCGGGCACCAGCATCGCCCCGGCGTGGGACGATCGTCGTAGCGCGCACTGAAAGGAGGGTCCCGCTGTGCTGGAGGTTGTTGCGCTGGTGTTCGCGCCGGTGCTGGGTTTTGTCGGTGTGTTCGTCGGCTACTTGCTCAACAGTCGCCGCGAGGACAGAGTCCTCCGTCGTGAACTCGCCTTGGAGCAGTACCGAGCAGGACAGGGCCTCTTCGAGGAGATCATCTCCAGTGCGGGGACCCGGTTCACCGCCATGCAACGCTGGCTGTGGTCGGTCGCAGACCCGGAGCCGTACCGAGCAGTGCCGGCGCGGGCGGACTACTTCAAACTTCTCCAGGGTTGGAACGCCGCGTGCTGGAGCCGGCGCGCCCGTCTTCGCCTCATGCTCGGTGACGACACGGCGCTGCGTTTCCTGGACTACCGAGACGACAATCGTCAAGCGCCGCTCAGCCTGCACTACCAGTCGTCTCCGCTCATCGAGCCATCCTCCGAGCCGAGCGAAACGGGGAGGAGCTTGCCGCTGCTCAGCATCGCCTCGATGGCCTCAATCACGCGTGGTCAGACTTCGCAGACGACATCGCCGTGAAGCTGGCCAAGCGCGGCAGCGAGTTCGCGCTCGGCGAGGCGAGATCGACGAGCCATGCCGGTATCGACTGACCCCGACCCGCAAGCCGGCGGTAGAGAATGCGGCCGCTCGCGATTACCGGACGCGGTTCTCGGACACCTCGGCTCCGCACGTTCGGTGCTTGTTTCCTCGCCTACCTGGGCAAGTCGAGCAGTCACGTCAGCCCGGCGCCAGCTTCGGGGTTGACGATGCCGAAGCCGTCGATCGGGGCGGGTGCTGTGGCGATCAGGTCCGACGTTCGGTTGCGACACTCTGGGCGGGATCGCTAGCGGCGCTCCTATCGGCGTCGCCGGGGGTCGCCGGTACCTGGCGGACTGGATCGCCATCAGGGCCCGCTGGAACCATGGACCCATCCGAACACGGGAACGGCGCCCTCAACTGCAGCATCCTCGACGGCTGGTGGGGCGAGTGTTACGCCGCGACGAACGGCTGGGCCATCGAGTCGGCGGAGCAAGACCCCGACCAAGACCGTTGCGACATGCGTGAGGCCGCCAGCCTGTTCGCCATCCTCGAGCACTACGTCGTGCCGAGGTTCTACGAGTGCGGCCACGACGGCGTCCAGCGAGCGTGGGTACAGATGGTGCAGCAGGGGTGGGCGTCGCTCGGTCCGCGGTGACGGCGTCACAGATGGTGCGCGACTACACCACCGCGCTGTACGAGCCGGCGGCCCCCTCGGCGCGGCACCTGCTCGCCGGTGGGGATCCGCCGCCGAGCTGGCCAGATGGCGCCGACGCGTGGAGGAGGCGTGGCGGTCACGTCGGTCGACGTCGACGACACCGTCACGCCCGCCGGCACGAGCCGCCCGGTTTTCGGTCGCCGTGGACCTCGGTGAACTGACGGCCGACGACGTGTGCGTCGAGGCCGTGCACGGGCCGGTCGCCCACGAAGGCGAGTTCACCGAGCGCGTGCACGTCGTCGAGCTGGCGCCTGTCGGTGACGGCACGTTCGCCGGCCAGATCGCCATCGGCATCGCCGGCTCCTACGGCGTGTCGACGCGCGTCTCGCCCGTGCACCCCGACCTGGCCAGCCGCTTCGACCTCGGCAGGGTGGGCCCGGGTGGGCGTTCGCACCGGTAGCGGCGAAGTGTGAGCTGAGACGGCACGGCAGGTTTCGGCCGTCACGGCTCACACTTTCTCGGTCGGCCTCGTGGGCGGGCGGGTACCATCCGGAGATGGCAGATGGGGAGCTGCTCCTCGACGGTCCTGCCGCCGCCGCCTGGCAGTTGCTGTCCGAGCAGGTGCAGACCGCACGACACCACCGCGTGGCCTCGACCATGAACGAGACGCTGTTGACGCACGCCACGCGCGAACCCCAGTCACCCCTGGCCGGCCCGGTCCGGCTGTGGGCTGCGGACAGCCTGGCATCGGAGGCGCGCTTCGAGCAGGCGGAGGCGCTGTACCAGGAGGTCGTCGACCGCCACGCCGGCGAAGCACTCGGCGGTGTCGATCTGGAGAGCGCGTCGCTGTGTCGGATGGCCGACTGCCAGGAGCGGTTCGACACGCCGGACGCAGCCCTGGCCACGTACCAGCGCCTCGCGGAGCTGGGGACGGAGCGGTTCTCGCCAGCCTGGGCCCTGTACCAGATGGGCCGAGTAGCCGAGTGGCACGATCTCGCCGAGGAGGCCGGTCGAGCGTACGCGGCCGCCGCCGATGCCCCCGATCAACCGGTTCGCAACCACTTCCCTATGCCCGACCTCGCTGCCCGGGCAGCCAAGCGGATGCAGGCCAGTCGCCCGGGTGTCCGACCGCAGCCGGACGACGTCGCGGCCGAGTTGGCTGCGGCGCTGCGCAACGGCGACCTGGGCCGGCTGCGCGAGCTGGCTTCTCCCACCCACTTCACGCTCGGCATCGGTGGCCACCTCGAGTTCATCGAACCCGAGGACCTGCTCCCGTCCATCGAAGCGGACCTCGGGGTCTCCGAGGTGCGGCTGGACCACGCCGCCCTAACGGGCCACGGGGCGAAGCGGTACCTGGAGACCGACGGGTGGCAGGGGCAGTGGTTGAGCGGCCAGGTGATCATGCTGATCACGCGCAGCCACGATGGGTGGGAGTGGACGGGGGTGGCCCTGACGCTGCTCACGGACCCGTGGGCCGAGCGCGTCGACCCGGGCAACAAGGCCCCGAACCAGATCGTCACTCTGCCGCTCAAGGCGCCGTGGCCGGCCGGGATCCGCATGCGCGCGGGAGGCCTGCGCAACTACATCCTCGAGCAGGCCTCGATCGCGGTTGCAGCCGCGTTCTGGCCGGCCGGGCCGTTCCTGGCGCTCGCCGCAACAGTGGCCCTCGCGGCGCGCGACTGCGGGTTCGGTCCCGGTGTCCTGTACCACGACATGTGGCCGACCCACCTCAACCAGCAGGACCGGTTCGCCGTCGACTTCATCCGCTACCAGCAGTTCGTCCCTTACCACAACATCGCCGGTCAGACGCCCGTGCTCGCTGCGGCTGCCGGCATGGTGACGATGGCGGACCACTCGGTTCCGAGTGGCGACTCGGGACGAGACAACCGCGTCGAGATCACCCACCATGGCTTCGCTTCGATCGGTCGGGGCCTCCTAGTGCTCCTCGGTGGGCGTTGGAGGTCGAAGTACCTTCACTTGCAAGCCGCCTCGACCCAGCCGGTCAGCGCCGGCATGTTCGTCCGCCAAGGCGCGCGGCTCGGGGTGATGGACGACACGGGCAACTCGGCCTTCGATCACCTGCATTTCTCGATGCACGACGCGAACAACGGTGATCGTGCGGCGAAGGCCACGCCATTGGACGGCCAACGGCTCGACACCGGCGATGACGCGAGGTGCGTGCTGTCCACCAACACCCCGTTCCCGTAGCCGCCTGCTACTCGCTGCGGTCGAACTGGACGACGGCGAACGCCAGCAGGCCGAGCCCGAGGGCGACGACCACGCCGAGCTGCACGACGACGGGACCTCCGAGCCGAACCACTCGATCGGCGGGTTCAGCGCATCGAGCGTCGCCTTCGGCGCGTCGAGGTGGCGGAACACCTCGGTGCGGATCGCGTGCACGGCGTACGTGACGAGGTTGAGCAGGCGCCAGGACCTCCAGCCAGCGCAGCAGGTCGTTGATCGGTACAGCCACCGGACAGGAACGACAGCGGCAGCAACAGCAGCTGCATCACGCCCATCATCGACTAGATCGGCTCGATGCGCGCTGCCATGACTAGCCCGGCCGTGCCCAGCGTTGACCGCGAATCGTACGATGCCGGCGACTTTTGAGCACGCGCCGCTGCCGCCGACCCGGCGGTCTCGGACGCGGGCGGTCGACAATATCGGGCGCCGGTATCGGACCCGATGGGCTGTTCCGCGGGGGCGGGTGGAGATGCGATGGCACTGCCTTGATGCACCAACACCTTGCGCCGTCGTTACCAGTCGTTGCCGGGCAACGAAGCCCGCAAGCCGAACCGCAGCGGGGAAGCCGAACCGCGTAGCCTTGGCCGGCATGAAGCGACTTCTCGTCGGAGTCGGGTCGACCTATCTCCTGTTCGCCGTCATCGGTCGCTTCGTCGAAGGCATGGGAGCGGTCGAGTGCGGGTGTTCGGCGGACTGCTGGTGCAAACGACCGGTGCTGAGTCTGTTTCGTTGGGTGTTCCCCTACGGCCACCAGGGCAACCAGGCGTGCGGATCGCCAGTAGAGAGCGCGATCTGAGCGAACGGCGGGTCGCGCTTCGCCGCCCGACCGCATCGCACAGGCGCGACAGCTTCTGCCAGCAGGCGACCGCCAGCCGGCGAACTCGGACGGTGCTTCTGCTCGATATCGGCGTTCGGTATCGGATGGTCGGACCGGGCCGCCTGATCGCAGCTCCCGCGGTCGGTGATCAGCCGCTGGTGACGAAGGCGACGACTGCGTAGGCGGCGTGTCGGTCGTAGTTCTGTCGTCGCCGGTCGTAGAT
>JACCUL010000040.1 GCA_013811855.1 Acidimicrobiia bacterium | reverse complement strand
CGACGGCGCCGCCCTCCCCGGCGTGGTCGTCGCGCCGTGGGCCGAGCTGCTCGATCCGGCCGCACTCGGCGACGCCGCGCCGACCGACGCCGCCGTGGAGCTGATGGCGCATCTGCTCGTCAGCCGGCGGGAGCTGGGTGCCCAATTCGGCCGCGGTGCGGTGCTCGCAACGGCCGACCTCGGCGTGCCCGCGCCTGGCGTCGTCGCCGAACTGACCGAGCTGATCGCCGGGCTCCCCGACGTCGACCTCGTGCCGCTCTCGGCGCTGCCGTCGGCCACCGACCGCATGATCGTCGCCGACGCGCCGCTCACGCTGACGCTGCCCGCGTCGGCCGGGCCCGACCTCACGGAACGGTCGGCCCGCATCGACCTCACGCGCATCGACGTGGCCTCGACCGGTTCGATGCTCAGTGACGCCGCCACCGTCGAGGGGTGGCGGACCGCACTCGCGCCGCTCCTGTCGACGGGCATCGACGACACCGCGGCCGGCTCCGTGCTCGACCGCGTGTCCACCGAGGTCCGTGCCGTTCGCGACTCGGTGCAACCGCCCGACTCGTTCTCCGTGACGCTCACCGGCCGGAGCACCGAGCTGCGACTTCGCATCGAGAACCAGTCCGAGGACGAGCTGCTGCGGGTCCTCGTCCGACCGAGCTCGTCGAAGCTGCGCTTTCCGTCGGGCGACATGCTCGTGATGCTGGAACCGGCGGGGGCGACGCGCGTCGAGATCCCGGTGGTCGCCCGGTCCAACGGCACGTCCAGAGCCGAGATCACGCTGCTGACGCCGAACGGGCGGGTCATCGCCGGGCCGGTCGTGGTCACGGCGCACGTCAACGCGATCACCGGGCTCGGCCAGGTCATCACGGGCGGGGCCGTCTTGGTGTTGGCGTCGTGGTGGGGCAGCCACCTCCTGCGCCGACGCCGCGCCCGTCGGGCCGCCGCCGGGCTGGCCATCGACGACGGGATCGTCGAGGAACCCTTTGTCCTCTCCCCCGACGCCGCCGAGGTGGGCGCCGGTAATCTCCCGGACTCGTGAGCCAGGGGGAAGCAGCCGGATCGCCGTCCCGCATCGGCATCGTCACCGACAGCGCCTGCGACCTGCCCGAGGAGCTGGTCCGCCAGCACGGCATCGAGATCGTCCCGCTGAGCATCCGCTTCGGCGACGAGGAGCTCGTCGACCGTGAGCAGTTGTCGACCGACGAGTTCTGGGCCCGGTGTGCCGCCTCGTCCGAGCTGCCGGCGACGGCGGCGCCCGCTCCGGGCCGCTTCGAGCAGGCCTACCGCCGGCTCGCCGACGATGGCGCGACCGGCATCCTCGCCATCACCCTGTCCGGCGCGCTGTCGGCCACGTTGCAGAGCGCCGAGCTGGCCGCCAGGACCGTCGCCGACGACGGCGTCGACGTGCGCGTCGTCGACAGCCGCACCGTGTCGCTCGGCCTCGGCACGATCGTGCTGGCCTGTGCCGAGCGGGCGGCCGAGGGTGCCGACCTCGACGCCGTCGAGGCGCTGGCGGGCGATCTCGGCGCCCGGACACGGGTGTTCGGTGCACTCGACACGCTCGACAACCTGCGGAAGGGAGGGCGCATCGGCAACGCCAAGGCCCTGCTGGCGACGGCACTGTCGATCAAGCCGATCATCGAGGTCGCCGACGGCGTCGTCGAGCAGCACGGCAAGCAGCGGACCCGCTCCAAGGCGTTGGCGTTCCTCGTCGACAGGGTGGCCAGCTACCACGGCCGCATCGAGCACCTCGCCGTGCTCCACGCCAACTGCCCGGACGTCGACGCCTTCGTCGAGCAACTGCGACCGCTGGCGGACGGCCCGATCGTCGTCGGCCAGATCGGCCCCGTCATCGGCGCGCACGCCGGCCTCGGCACGATCGGCGTCGCCTTCCACGAATCCGTCTGACCCAACCGCCGGAGACGGCCGCTGGCCCTCCCCCATCCGGAGAACCGCCCCAACTAGCCTCGCCGGGCGGAATGCCGGCGTCCACCCCCCAGCCCCCGACAGCGAGCGCGACGCCGCCCAGCGGTGAGCGACCGACCGTCCTCGCCAACCGATACCGGTTGGAACGGCGTTTGGCGCAGGGCGGGATGGCCGAGGTCTGGCTGGCGACCGACCTGGCGCTCGACCGCAGGGTCGCCCTCAAATGGCTCAAGGCCAGCCTGGCGACCGACCCCGTCGTCGCCGAGCGGTTCCGCCGTGAGGCCATCGCCGTCGCCGGCCTGACCCACCCGAACATCGTCGCCGTGCACGACGTGTTCGAAGACAGTGGCCGCCAGGCCGTCGTCATGCAGCTCGTCGACGGCAAGAGCCTGCGCCAACTCCTCGACGTCCAGACGAGGTTGAGCCCCGAGCTGACCATCCACATCGGCACGTGCGTCGCCGCCGCGCTCGACGCCGCCCATCACGCCGGTTTCGTCCACCGGGATGTCAAGCCCGGCAACATCCTCGTCACCCCTGACGGCCGGGTGCTGCTCACCGACTTCGGCATCGCCAAAGGGCTGGACACGTCCAACGACGACCTCACCAGCGACAACGTGATGATGGGCACAGCCAAGTACCTGTCGCCCGAGCAGGTCCGTGGCAAGAAGCTCGACGGGCGGGCCGACCTGTACTCACTCGGCCTTGTCTTGTACGAGTGCCTTGCCGGCCGGGTGCCGTTCATCGGGGAGACCGACGCCGACACCGCGCTGGCCCGCCTCCAGCGCGATCCGACCGATCTCGGCCGGCTGCGCCCGACCCTCCCGCGCGGGCTCGTCAACCTCATCCATCGGCTGCTCGCCCGCAATCCGGTCCACCGCCCGGCGACGGGCGCCGAGCTGCGGGCGGAACTGCAGCGCGTGACCGACGAGGCGGCGCCGACGATCGACCCCACCCCGCTGTCCGCGCCGCCGGACACGGTGGCGACCGGGATCGGCCCGTACATCCGCCACGGTCGCCACACCGGTCCGCGGCCCCGTCCGGGCACGCCGACGATCCCCGGTGAGGCCACGCCGTCGCTGCCGTCGCCTCGCCGGCGCGATCCGGACC
>JACCUL010000032.1 GCA_013811855.1 Acidimicrobiia bacterium | reverse complement strand
GCTCCCGCCAGTCGGCCAGGGCGGCGGCCGCCGCACCACCGTCGGCGGCCAGGTGCACGGCAGCCGCCGCGGCGGGCTCGTACATCTCGGTCGTGTAGTCGCGGACCATGCGGGCCGCGTTGACCTGCGGGCCGAGCGAGGCCCACGCCTCGAGCACCATCGACACCCAGGCGCGAGGGATGCCGTCGCCGCCCCGGTCGTAGAAGCGGGGTACGACCTGGTGCTCGAGGATCGAGAACAGGCTGCCGGCCTCGCGCAGATCGCGGCGCTCCTGGTCGGGATCGTCGTCGGCCGACTCGATGGCCCAGCCGTTGCCGCCGTCGTAGCACTCGTCCCACCAGCCGTCGAGGATGCTGCAGTTCAGCGCCCCGTTCAGCGCCGCCTTCATGCCGCTCGTGCCGCAGGCTTCGAGCGGACGGCGCGGCGTGTTGAGCCAGACGTCGCAGCCGTGGTACATCGCCCGGGCGATCGAGATGTCGTAGTCGGCGAGGAAGACGAGGCTGCTGCGCACGTCGGCCTGCCGGGCGAACTGCTCGATGCGCTGGATCAGCTCCTTGCCCGGGGTGTCGGCGGGGTGGGCCTTGCCGGCGAACACGAACTGCACCGGACCGTCGCCGTCGTGGAGCAGGGCCCGCAGGCGGTCGGGGTCCGATAGCAGCAGCGTGGCCCGCTTGTACGTGGCGAAGCGGCGGGCGAAGCCGACCGTGAGGGTGTTCGGATCGAGCACGTCGGCGCCGAGGCGTTGGCGGGCCAGCGCGACGAGCTCCTGGCGGCCGTCGTTGAGGGCGCCCCACGCCTCGACGGCGTCGATGGTGCGGACCCTCGACCAGCGCTCGGCGTCGGCGCTCGGCCAGTTGTCGCCGATGACGCGGTTGAGCAGCGCGTCGACGCGGCCCGACACCCACGTGCGGCCGTGCACGCCGTTGGTCACCGAGCCGATCGGCACCTGGTCGACCTCGAGGTCGGGCCACAGGCCGTGGAACATCCGGCGGCTGACGGCGCTGTGCAAGCGGGCCACCCCGTTCGAGCGGGCGGCGAGGCGCAGGCCCATGACCGCCATGTTGAAGCGGTCGTCGCGCTCGTCGGCGCGTTGGCCGAGCTCGAACAGCTCGTCGAACGAGACGCCGCACTGCTTGGCGAAGTCGTTGAAGTACTCGGCCATGAGGTCCCTCGGGAAGCGATCGATGCCGGCGGGGACGGGAGTGTGGGTCGTGAACACGCCGCCGGCGCGCACGGCCTCGATGGCGACGGCGAACGACATCCCGTCGCCGACGAGCTCACGCACGCGTTCCAGCCCCAGGAAGCCGGCGTGGCCCTCGTTCATGTGGAAGACGCCCGGCGCGATCCCGAGCGCCCGCAGGGCGCGGACCCCTCCGATGCCGAGCAGGATCTCCTGGCGCAGGCGATGGTGCTCGTCGCCGCCGTACAGCCGGTCGGTGACGGCGACGCCCTCCGCCGAGTTGGCGGCAACCTCGGTGTCGAGCAGGTAGAGCGGGATGCGCCCGACGTCGGCTCGCCACACGTGCGCGCGGACCTCGTCGCCGGCCAGGTCGACGGCGATCTCCACGCCGGTGTCGGTGAGGCCGAGGGACTGGGGCGTGAACTCGGCGACGCTCTCCTGCTGCCAGCCCTCGGCGTCGAGCCGCTGGTGGAAGTAGCCCTCGGTGTACAGCAGTCCGATGCCGACGAGCGGCACGCCGAGGTCGGACGACGCCTTGAGGTGGTCACCGGCGAGCACGCCGAGGCCGCCGGAGTACTGGGGGAGGGCCTCGGTGATGCCGAACTCGGGGGAGAAGTAGGCGACGGTCCGCAGCGGCGTGCCGGTCCGGGACGTGAACCACGTGGAACCCTTGAGCGCCGTCTGCAACCGGCGGGACACGGCGCCGAGGTCGTCGATGAAGCCGGGGTCGTCGGTCAGCTCGGCCAGCCGCTCGGTCGGCGTGGTGCGCAGCATCTCGGCCGGGTGGGCCTGGCCGGCGTGCCAGCCCGGCCAGATGCGGCCGAACAGGCGGGTGGCCTCGGCGTCCCACGTCCAGTGCAGGTTGGCCGTCAGTTGGGGGAGCGAGGCAAGGGCGGTCGGGATGTTGGGCGAGACCTCGAAGCGTCGAACCGGGCGCATGAGCGCGGGATGGTACCGGCCCGGCTGTCAGCGGACTGCGGTGTAGATGGCGGCGGTCGCGGCGGCGATGGCGTCCCAG
>JACCUL010000021.1 GCA_013811855.1 Acidimicrobiia bacterium | reverse complement strand
GCCCGGTGTCGACGGGATCGGCGGATCGGACCCGTCGTCGACGACGAGCAGCTCGGCGGTGCCGGCGCACCCGTCGGCGATCGCCGCCAGCGCAGCGGGATGGGGCCGCAGCGCCGGGACCACCACGGTGACGTCGGTCAGGCCGTACGGCGCGAAGCGGGGCTGCGGGTGGATCGCGCCCGCGTCGACGAGTCGCTCGGTGAGCACCGACGGTGGCTCGTCCGCGCCGGCGGCGATGCGCTGGAACGCCGCCAGCCCGGCCGTCGACAGCCGGAACAGGCGCAGGGGCGACCCACCGATGATCGTCGGCCGCCCGCCGAGTCGTCGCGTCGAGCGGTCGAGGACGTAGCGCGTCACGTCGCCGATCGGTCGGTCGACGCGAAGTTCCGGACCGTCGCCACGAGATCGCCGGTCCACCGCTCGAGGATGGCCCACCCCTCCCCGGCCGTGGCGCCCGTCGGATCGCCGAGCACGCCGTTGAGGCTGACGGCGCGGACGCCGCCTGATCGCAGTGCGGGGAACAGCTCGCTCAGCGCCGTTCGGACGCCGGGTCGGGCGGCCTCGAGGCGGACCAGGTCGGGTCGCAGCGCCAGCAGCAGCGACGTCTCGGTGCGCCCCGCGTGGGCGTCGCCTCCCGGATGGTGCGGCCACCAGGCGACCACGTTGCGGGCTTCGTGTCGGCACGTCGCCACGGCGGTCTCGACGGCGTCGCGGTTGCCGCCGTGACCGTTGACGAGGACCACGCCGGCCGCCCAGTCCGCCGACCGGACCAGCTCGACGATGACCGTCGCCATCGCCGCCGTGCCGATCGACAGCGTCCCCGGGAACCCGGCGTGCTCACCGCTGGCGGTGATGGTGAGCGGTGGGGCGACGACGACCTCGTCGAGGTGGCCGGCCAGGGCATCGGTCAGCGCGGTGGCGATGGCCGTGTCGGCGCCGAGTGGGAGGTGCGGCCCGTGCTGCTCGCAGGACCCGATGGGCACGGCCAGGATCACCCCGGGCTCGGTGCCCACGTCGACGGTCGTGACCTCGTCGAGCCGCATCACGGGAGCGGGGCCGGGCCTTCCTCGGCGGCGCTGCTGCGGAGGTGGCGGATGACCTCGATCACAACGGTGATCGAGAGAGCGGCACCGAAGGCGAGAAGGAAGGCCAGTGTGTGGTTGTCCTTGAAGCGCCTGCCGAAGACGGCGCCGAGGCCGGCGGCGTAGCTGGCCCATATCACGGCGGCGAGCGCCACCCACCCGGCGAACCACGCCCTCGGCTGGCGGGTGATGCCGGACGTGACGGTCAGCGCCGTGCGGCCGCCGGGGATGAACCGGGCCGTGATGAGCAGGAGCCCGCCGCGGGTGCGGATCTGCTCTCTGGCCCAGTTGAGTCGGTGGGCCGTCTTCTGCTTGTGCTCGGCCCGCCGTTCGAACCGTCCGCTGAAGCGGCGACCGATGGTGTAGGCGGTGTTGTCGCCGATGAAGGCGCCGAGCGCGCCGGCGACGATGACCAGCGGCAGGCTCTGGTCGCCGGCTCCCGCGGCGACGCCACCGAGGATGACCGCCGTTTCGCTCGGGACGACCGGGACGACCGAGTCGAGGAAGGCGATGGCGAAGATGACGAGCAGGAACCACCAGTTGCCGGAGATCTCGTCGAGCCAGTCGGTGAGGTCGGTGAGGACGTTGGCCACCATGTCGCGGGGAGGCTACCGATCGGTCTGTGACGCGGCCTTGGGGAGACGGACGACTCAGCTGAACCACACCGTGGTGTCGCGGTCGACGACCGTGCCGCCCCGCGTCCCGGACGGATCAGTGGTCAGCAGCGGGGCGCGGCCGGCGACCGCGGCGCAGTCGACGGGCCCGGCTCCGACATTGCAGACGATCAGGACATCGCCCCGGCGCAGCACGATCAGGTCGTCGTGGTCGTCGATCAATGCGGTCGTTCCTGGCTCGCTCCGCCCGAGGTGGGAACGGCGAGCGGCGAGCAGGCGGCGGTAGAGCGACAGCATCGACGACTCGTCGTCCACCTGGGTGTCAGCCGCGTACCGCCCCCAGTCGGCGGGTTGCGGGAGCCACGGTTCGGCGACGTCGTCCCCCTCCGTGACCGAGAAGCCGTGCGACCCGACCGGCGACGCCGTCCACGGCAGCGGGACGCGGCACCCGTCGCGACCCTTCTTGTCGCCGCCGGTGTTGGCGAACACCGGGTCCTGGCGCAGCTCGTCGGGCAGATCGAGCACCTCAGGGAGCCCGAGCTCCTCGCCCTGGTATAGGTACACCGAGCCGGGCAGGGCGAGCAGCAGCCCCGCCGCGGCCCGTGCCCGGCGGGTGCCCACGACCAGGTCGACCTCGCCCTCGGCCGCTCGCAGGTTGTCGCCCGTCCAGGCATCGGGCGACGTGATCCCGTCGTGGGCCAGCCGCGTGACGATCCGTTGGGCGTCGTGGTTGTTGAGTGCGATGGTCGGCCACGTGCCGTGAGCGGCGACGTGCTCGACGGCGTCGGCGAGCGCCCGGCGCATCGATGGGCCGTGCCACGGCGACATCAGGAGATCGAAGGCGAAGCACTGGTGGAACTCGTCGGGGCGCACGTACTCGGCCATCAGGTCGGGGCGGCGGGGCGCGTACGCCTCGGAGACCATCATCAGCTCGCGACCGGGGTGGGTGGCCATGTACTCGTCGATGACGGACCGCCAGCGCCGCCACACCTCGTGGCCCTCGGGACGGAAACGGGTGTGCGGGTTGAACTCGCCCGGTGCCAGGGGCGGTGCGTCCGGCAGCCCGGGCGTCTTGCCGACCGGCGGCGTGGCGTCGACGCGAAAGCCGTCCACGCCACGGTCGAACCAGAAGCGCAAGGCGTCGGCGAACATCGCGTCGACGTCGGGATGGGTGTGGTCGAGGTCGGGTTGGTACGGCGTGAACGTGCCCAGGTACCACTGAGGGTCGTCGCCGCCGACAGGGGTCCACACCGAGCCGCCGAAGATCGCCCGCCAGTTGTTGGGCGGCGATCCGTCGGCCTTGCCGTCGCGGAAGTAGAAACGGGCGCGGGCGTCGCTGCCGGGGGCGGCGGCGAGCGCTTCAAGGAACCACGGGTGCTCTCGGCTGCAGTGGTTGGGGACGATGTCCAGCAGCACCCGCAGGCCGAGGGCGTTCGCATCGGCGACGAGGCGGTCGAAGGCGGCGAGGTCGCCATGGATCGGGTCGATGGCGAAGTAGTCGGCGACGTCGTAGCCATGGTCGAGCTGCGGCGACGGGTAGATCGGTGTCATCCAGATGGCGTCGACGCCGAGCGCGGCGATGTGGTCGAGGCGCCCGCGCAGCCCCTCCAGGTCGCCCAGCCCATCGCCGTTGGCGTCGGCGAACGACCGGACGTAGACCTGGTACACGACGGCGTGCTCCCACCAGTGCGACATCGTCCCGAGGCTACGGAGGCGGCGGAGCGCGCGTCAGCCATCGTCGACCACGAGAAACGCCGCGACGCGCGCAGTGATCACGGCGAAGGTCGAGATGCCCACGATCATGGCGACCACACCTGCCATTCGCCCGCCCAGCGTGACCGGCGTGATGTCGCCATAGCCGACTGTCGTGATGGTCGCCGCCGACCACCACAGCGCGTCGGTCAGCGACTCGATCCGTCCGTCGCGGCCGACGTCCTCGGTGAGCGTGAAGGCCGTGGCCGCGCTCAGCCACGTCAGCGCCGCCATACCGATGGCGAACGAGGCCGCTTGGCGGCGGATGATACGGCGGGCCTCGCGCGACGCTGCGCCTCCGATGGCGATCAGCCGGACGACGGCGGCGACGGCCCGAAGCGCCGGCACGCTCCGAAGCACCCGGACGCCGCCAGCTGCGGCGAGTGACGGGATCACGGCTGCTCCGGAGGCCGCGACGATGAGGCCGTTCAGCCATTCGTGACGGATGTATGAGGGGTGATCAGCTGCCAACGAGAGCTCGACGGCGTAGTCGAGAGAAAAAGCGACGATCACGGTGACATTGACGATGTCGAGCAGGCGCTGATCGGAGGTCGTCAGCTGCGTTCGTTCCAACTCGAGCAGGAGTAGCGGCAAGCTTCCTACGGCGAGCACGAGCAACGGTCCGTCGGTCCAGCGCCTCCACCTACGCATGCGCTCGCTCATGTAGGCGCGGTCAGACACGACTCCAAGTCTGACGAACGGCGGAGTGCCGGGCAGGTGATGCCACGGTCCCTCCCGTCAGGCCGGACGGACCGTCTTGACCCAACTGCTACTCGAAAGCGGCCGGAAACGGTCGATCGCAGACGGCAGTTCGGACGTCGGGGGCGGGGCGGTACGGTCCGAGTGATGTCGGATCGTCAGCTCGTCTCCTCCGGGAGCCCGTTCGAGGCGACGGTGGGATACAGCCGGGCGGTGCGCGTCGGGGACCGGGTGTTCGTCGCCGGGACTGCACCGATCTGGCCGGACGGCGAGGTCGATCCGGAGCCTGCGGCCCAAGCCCGGCGGTGCTTCGAGATCATCGGCGCCGCGCTGGCCGCCGCGGGGAGCTCGCTGGCCGACGTCGTGCGCACCCGCGTGTATCTGACCGACGCCGCCGACATGGCGGCCGTCGGGCCCGTGCACGGCGAGCTGCTCGGCACCGTTCGGCCGGCCAACACGACGGTCGTCGTGGCCGCCCTGCTGGACCCGCGCTGGAAGGTCGAGATCGAGGTCGAGGCCGTCCTGTCGCAGTAGTACGAGCGAGTTCTCCTTGGGCGATCAGAGCGGCAGGCGGGCCTCGATCTCGTGGCCGTCGACGAGCCGGCCGGTGGGTACGAACCCGTGGGCGAGGTAGAACGGCTCCGGGCCGCCGACCCCCTGGGACCAGCTCACGAGCAGTGTGGTGTGGCCTTCGGCCCGCAGTCGATCGGCGAGCAGGCCGAGGACACGGGTGCCGATGCCGCGCCGCTGGTGCCAGCGGTCGATCAGCAGCCGCCACAGGAATGCCTCCGGGTGGTGCTCGGTGACCTCGGCCAGCATCACGAAGCCGGCCGGCACGCCGTCGGCCTCGATCAGGCGGTACCACGGCACGGCGGGCGCGCCGTCGACGAGCTCGGGGAACAGCGCATCGCCGAACGACGCGGCGACGGTCGCCACGAAACGGGTCTGCGTCTCGTGGGTCACGAGTCGCGCCACGTCGCGGTGGGTCTCGGGCGTGATCGGCACGAGCCGCACGTCCGCCGGCGGGTCGAGCGGACGTTCCCGCCACCGCCGCCGCGCGTCGGCGAGGACGGCGTACCTGGCGTCGTCGGTCCACTCGCCGCGATCGAACACTGACGACACCGCCGTGCCCTCGAACCGGAACCCGAGGCGCTCGACGACCCGCGCCGAGGCGATGTTGCGTGGGTCGAGCGTGGCTTCGACGCGGTGGAGGCCGGCCTCGAACAGCGCGTCCACGAGGGCGCCGACCATCTCGGCCGCCAGCCCGCGCCCCTGGAACGTCGGGGCCAGCGTGTACCCGATCGTCGCCGTGCGGCCGTCACGCCCCATGCCAACAGCGACGTCGCCGACGAGGTCGCCGTCGTGGTCGGCGGCGATCTGGATCCACTCGCCGGCCACGGGACCGCTCATGTGCGCCTGGCCGGTGATCAGCGCGGTCGCCATCTCGACGGTGAACGGCACGTCCCAGCTCTGGTAGCGGGCGACGGCGGGCGCCGAGCGGTACACCGCGAACGCCTCGACGTCGGCGGACTCGAACCGGCGCAGCACGAGCCGTTCCGTGGTCAGGGGCAGCACGACGTCACCATAGGGAGCGTCGTCGGCGTGGACGCCCCCATATGCGGGGCGTCCGTCCGCTCGAATGATCGGCCGGACCAGCTCGTAGTGTCGATCCGATGATCGTGCGGCTGGACAGCGAGAAGTGCCAGGGCCACAACCGCTGCTACGCGCTGGCCCCGGAGCTGTTCGACGTCGACGATCTCGGTCAGGCTCTCGTCATCGGCGATGGTTCCGTGCCGCTTGACCTGGAGGACAAGGCGCGTTTGGCCGAAGCCAACTGCCCGGAGTTCGCCATCACCATCGACGACGCGGCGGGCTGAGGTGACCTCGACGGGCGACGGACACGCCCAGCCGGCCGGGATCTACGGACCGGTCGAGGACTGGGCGAACGACATCGACCACGTCGATCCGGCCTACAACCGGCGGGCCCCCGAGATCTGGGCCGAGCTGCGCGCCGCCGGCTGTCCCGTCGCCCACACCGACCGTTACGGCGGCATGTGGGCGCCGTTGACCCACGAGCTGGTGCGTGAGGTCGCCTACGACACCGAGCGCTTCACGAGTCGGGCCGTCGTCGTCAGCACGTCGACGATCCTCGCCGAGGCGCCGATCGGCGGCGCCCCGCCGATCACCAGCGACCCACCGTTCCACCAGCTCGCCCGCCGCCTCCTGCTGCCGCCGTTCGCCCCGAAGCAGATCGAGCCGTGGGAGGCCGAGGTGCGGGTGCTGTGCCGGCAGCTCCTGGACGCCATCGGCGAGGTCGTCCCCGGCGAGACCGTGATCGACGCGGCCGTCCAGTACGCCCAGGACATCCCGGTCGTCGTGATCGCCCGCATGCTCGGGTTCCCGCTCGAGGACAGCGAGCTGTTCCGCGGCTTCGTGCACGACGCCTTGGAGAGCGTGAACGTCGAGCCTGCGGTCCGCGAGGCCGGCTTCCAGCGTCTGGACGCCTACATCGACGGACAGATCGCCGACCACGTGACGACCCCCCGAGACGATCTCACGTCGTACCTCCTCGACGTCGAGCTCGACGGTCAGAAGCTGTCCCCCGAGCACGTGCGCGGATCCGTGGTGCTGCTGCTGATCGCCGGCATCGACACCACGTGGAGCGCCATCGGGTCCAGCCTGTGGCACCTCGCCCACCACCCCGAGGACCGCCGCCGCCTCGTCGCCGAGCCCGAACTGATGCCGACGGCGATCGAGGAGTTCCTCCGCGCGTACGCGCCCGTGACGATGGCCCGCTTGGTGACGAAGGACCACGACTTCCACGGCTGCTCGATGAAGACCGACGATTGGGTCCTGCTCCCGTTCCCGGCCGCCAACCGCGACCCCGAGCTGTTCGACCGGGCCGACGAGGTCGTCATCGACCGGGCCGAGAACCGTCACGCCGCCTTCGGGCTTGGCATCCATCGATGCCTCGGCTCCAACCTGGCCCGGCTGGAGCTGCGCGTGGCGGTCGAGGAGTTCCTCGCCCGCTTCCCCGAGTTCGAGCTGGCCGATCCCGACGCCGTCGTTTGGAGCACGGGTCAGATCCGCGGCCCCCGCCGCCTGCCCGTCCGCATCGGCTGACCCCGGGAGCCCAGCTGGGTGGCGTCACGAGGTTGAACTTGGACGCGGCAGCGCCACCTCGAACACGGCGCCGCCACCCGGCCGGTTGGCCGCCGTCAGCCGGCCGTCGTGGCGCTCCACCAGTTGGCGGGCGATGGCCAGACCGAGCCCGCTGCCGCCGGAGTCGGCGGCGCGAGCGAAGCGGTCGAAGTGCCGGTCGGGATCGTCGCCGAGTCCCTCTCCGGTGTCGGTCACGGTGATGTGTACCGCGGATGTCGTGGTCCGCACGCTGACGGTGACCGTGCCGCCAGGCGGTGTGTGGCGGATGGCGTTGCCCAGCAGGTTGGTCAGCACCTGCCCCAACCGGACCGGGTCGGCGTCGATCTCCACGCCGCCGTCGGGGGCGTCGACGATCAGCGCGACCTCTCGCCGATCGGCGGTGGCCCGCATGGCGGCGACGGCGTCGATGGCGACGGCGGCGGGCGCGACCGCTTCGGCGTGCAGGTCGAGCCGACCGGCCTCGCCGAGGGCCAGCGTCCGCAGGTCGTCCACGAGGCGTCCGAGGGTGCCGGTCTGCTCGAGCAGGGTCGTCAGGTGGTCGTCGTCACGCGGGTGCACGCCGTCGAGCTGGGCTTCGATCTCGGCCTGCAGGACGGTCAGCGGCGTCCGCAGCTCGTGCGAGACGTCGGCCAGGAACCGGCGCCGCGTGTCCTCGGCGCGGTCGAGCCGCTGCGCCATGTCGTTGAAGGCGTGTCCGAGCGTCCGGACGGTGCGGGGCCCGTAGGGGCGGACGCGGGCGTCGTAGTCACCGGCGCCGATGCGCTGGGCGCCACCAAGCAGCTCGGACACCGGTCCGCCGATGCGGCGGTAGGCGACGATCGTGGCGATCACCGCGGCCACCACGACGGCGGCGACGATCGGCGGCGGCCCACGGCGGTCGGTCGGACCGCCGCGGTCGCCGTCCCAC
>JACCUL010000012.1 GCA_013811855.1 Acidimicrobiia bacterium | reverse complement strand
CGACGGCGCTCGCCACCGGTCGTTGGCGCTCGCCGCGCACGACGGTGGCCGCGGTGGCGACGATGGCGCTCTCCGCCACCGTCGAGCACGTCGGCACGACCACCGGCCGGCCCTTCGGCCGCTACCGCTACAGCGGTGACCTGCGCCCAGCCGTGTTCGGTGTGCCGGTCGTCGTGCCGGCGGCGTGGTGGGCGATGGCGTTGCCGGCGCGGGAGGCGGCGCACGCCGCACTCGGCCGGCGATCGTCACCACTCACCCGGATCGGCCTCGGTTCCGTCGCCCTGACGGCCTGGGACCTGTTCCTCGACCCTCAGATGACGGCTGAGGGGTACTGGCGGTGGGCGCGACGCGGCGCGTACCGCGGCATCCCGCTGTCGAACTTCGCCGGATGGCTGGTGACCGGCGCGGCGGTGATGGCGGCGGTGGAGGTGCTTCTGCCGCCGGCCCGCCCCGTCGGGCCGCTGGTCGCCGAGTACGCCGGCATGGCGGCCATGGAGACGGCGGGATTCGCGGCGTTCTTCCGCGATCCCCTCGTGGCCGTCGTCGGGGCCGTCGGCATGTTGCCGATCGCCGGCGCCGCCGTGGCCGGGATCGTCCGTGGCTGAGCGGGTTGACGCCGTCGTCGTCGGTGCCGGCGTCGGTGGGCTCGCCGTCGCCATCCGGCTGGCTGCGGCAGGTCATCGCGTCGTCGTGCTGGAGCGGCGCGACGAGGTCGGCGGCAAGGTGGCGAGCACGGCCTGGAACGGGTACCGCTTCGATCTCGGCCCGTCGCTGCTGACGCTGCCGCTCGTCTTCGACGAGCTGTTCCGGGTGGCTGGGACTTCGCTGGCCGACGAGCTCGCGTTGGTCCGCCTCGATCCGCAGTTCCGCTACCGCTGGCCCGACGGCGCCGAGCTCACGGTGCCCGACGATCGCGGCGCCGCGGTTGACGCGTTCGGCATGTTCAGCCCCGGCGCTGGCGAGGCATGGCGGCGGTGGGACGAGCGCGGCCGACGGATCTGGGACGTCAGCGAGCGGACCTTCCTCGCCGGCCCCATGGCCGGGCCGTGGCCGCTCATCCGGCGGATGCGGTCACCGCTGGACCTGGCGGCGATCGATCCGCTGCGGACCCTGCACGGGCGTGCCGTGAGGTGCTTCGGGGATCCGCACCTCGTGCAGTGGGCCGGCCGCTACGCGACGTACTCGGGATCGTCCCCGTTCCGGGCGCCGGCGACGCTGGCGTGCATCTCCCACATCGAGTCGCGCTTCGGGTGCTGGTACCCGATCGGCGGGCTCGATGCGCTGCGGGACGCGCTGTCGCGGGTGGCCGTGGGAGTCGGTGTCGACCTCCGGCCGGGCTGCGAGGTCGCCCGCATCGTCGCCTCCGAGGATGCCGTGTCCGGGATCGAACTCGTCGATGGAGCGCGCCTGGACGCCGCGGTCGTCGTGGCCGACGTCGACGCCGAGCACCTCTACGGCGACCTGCTCGACGACGGGACCGAGCGACGACGGCTGCGACATGTCACCCGATCGACGAGTGGCTTCGTCGTCGCCGCCGCGGTGCGCGGCCTCACACCCGGGCTGCGTCACCACAACGTGTGGTTCTCGTCGGACGACCGGGCCGAGTTCGAGGCGTTGGCCGCAGGCAACATGGCCGACGATCCGACCGTGTACGGCTGCATCTCGGCGGTGACCGATCCCAGCCAGGCCCCGGAGGGGTGCGAGAACTGGTTCCTCCTCGTCAACACGCCGGCCGGTGTCGAGCTCGACCCCGATGCCCAGCGGAGCCGCGTGGTCGACGTGTTGGCGTCCCGCGGCGTCGAGCTACTCGGGCGGATCAAGTGGTCGACGACGATCACCCCGGCTGACATGGCCGCCCGCTACCGCGCCCCGGGCGGGTCCATCTACGGGTCATCGTCCGACGGCCGGCGGGCGGCGTTCGTGCGACCCAACAACCGGGCGCGCCGGCGCGGGCTCTACCTCGTCGGCGGTTCCAGCCACCCCGGAGGTGGGCTGCCGCTCGTCACGATCGGGGCGCGGATCGTGGCCGATCTGGTCGAGCAGGACGGCGTCATCGCGTGAAGGTCCCGTGTGTCGTGGTGCGGATCGCCCGGTACGCCGGCGCGGCTCGGGCGATGGCGACGCTGGCGTCGGCGGCCTGTCGGCACCGAGCGGTCGCGGCCGTGGCCGACGACGTCGAGCTGCCGTCGATCTCCGTCGTCGTACCGGCCCGTGACGAAGCGGCACGGATCGGTCCGTTGCTCTCGGCGATCGTCGGCGCGTCGGGGGTCGGCGAGGTCATCGTGGTCGACGACGAATCGAGCGACGGCACGGCCGCGGTGGCGTCACGACTCGGCGCGACCGTCCTCGCCGGCCGACCGCTCCCACCACGCTGGGTCGGCAAGGCGTGGGCCCTGCAGCAGGGGATGGACGTGGCGACCGGGGAGTGGGTGGTGCTGCTCGACGCCGACGCCCGGCCATCGCCGCGGTTGGTTCGGGCGTTGGTGGCGCGGGCCATCGCCGACGAGCTCGATGTGCTGAGCGTCGCCGGCCGGTTCGCCTGCCCGACGGCCCCGCTGCGCTGGCTGCACCCGGCGCTGCTGACGACGCTCGTGTATCGCTCGCCCCCGCCGGGCGCGGTCCGGCGGGGGCCGGTCCACCGGCGGATGGGCAACGGTCAGTGCATGGCCGCGCGCCGCGCCACCGTGCTCGCCGCCGGCGGCTTCGCGCCCGTCGCCCACCACAGCGTCGAGGACGTGGCCTTCGTTCGCACGATGGCCGGCGCCGGGTTCGCCGTCGAGTTCCTCGACGCCGGCGACCTGCTCACGGTGCGGATGTACGAGTCGGCGGCGGCGGCCTGGACGGGTTGGGGACGATCGCTGGCCCTGCCCGGCGTGGACCCCTGGTGGCGACAGCTCGTGGGGCTCGGCGTCGTCGTCGTCGCGCAGGTGGCCCCGTTCGTGCGGATCGCCGCCCGCCGGGCCGACGTCGTCGACGTCGTGCTGGTGGCGGCGCGCCTGGGGACGCTCGCCGGGACGGCGCGTGCCTACGAGACGCGGGGCGCGACGTACTGGCTGTCGCCCATTGCCGATTCGCTGGCGGCGGCGGCGGTGGCATCGGGGATCGTCCTCCGTCGACCACGCTGGCGGGGTCGGACCTACGCCGGCGCCACGCTGTGACGCACGGCCTCAGTCGTTGCGTCGGCGGGGCGGGTGGCGAAGCGCACGCCGACGAATGTCATCAGCGCACCCGTGGCGGCGGTTCGCCGGACCCCGTCCACGACGAGCTGAACGACGGGGTACGTGGCGACGCCGACCTGGACGGCGCGCTCGAACGATTGCGTGGTCGCCCAGGCGGCCGCGCCGATCCCGAGCGCGACGGCGGCCGTTCGCGGTGAGGCCACCACAGCCGTACCGACGAACGTGGCGACGGCCATGCCACCGCGCCGGCGGGTCGGGGGGAAGGCGTGCCCGACCATCGCCGCGCCGCCGCCGACGACCGCCGGCCACCAACGCCTGCCGCCGACGGCCCAGCCGACAGCGGCCGCCGCCGCCCCC
>JACCUL010000001.1 GCA_013811855.1 Acidimicrobiia bacterium | reverse complement strand
CCGCGAGGCCGTTGCCGCAGCAGGTCGCGCCGCGGCCGCCGCGACGGTGGCTGTGGCCTATGATGACGCGGCGCGGTTCTGGGAGATGGCGTTGACGATCGCACCCGACGGCCGGGTCGCCCTGCTGCTCCGTGCCGCCGACGCGACGATGCGCGCCGGCGACGTCGCCACCGCGAAGCAGCGATGCCTGGAGGCGCACGAGCTGGCGCAGCGCAAGGCCGACGGGCGTCAGCGGGTCGCCGCGGCATTGGCGTACAGCGATGCCTGCTGGCGCGATGCCCGTGACGGGGGCGTGGCCGCCCGGCTGCTGCGCGCCGTCCTGCCGCTGGCCGACGACGAGACCACGCGGGTCCAGCTCCAGGCGTCACTGACGCGGGCCCTGGCGTTGTCGGGCGACGGTGAGGCCGCTCGTGTCCTCGGCGAGGACGCACTGGCCTCGGCGCGGTCCCTCGACGATCCGTACGCCCGGCGATTGGCGTTCGATGCGCTGTCGTTCGTGCCCTGGACCCCACAGACGCTCGACCGCCAGTTGGCGGTGATGCGGGAGGCCGCCGACACGGCGCGCGCGCACGGTGATCTCGAGTGGGAGAACCATGCGGTCTCCAAGACGTTGTACGGCGAGATCCTGGCTGGCGACCTCGACGCGGCGCGGGCCACGGCCTCCCGGCACCGGGAGTTGGCCACGATCGTCGGCCAGCCGTTGTTCCACGTGCTCGATTGCCAGGCCAGGGTGTTGCTGGCCATCGGTGAGGGGCGCTTCGGCGACGCAGAGGCCCTCGCTGCCGACGGCGAGGAGCTGGCCGCGTCGCTGACCGGGACGCCGTCAGGTGGGTTCGGGGTCCAACTCTTCACCATCCGCCGTGAGCAGGGCCGTCTCGACGACGCCCGACCGATCGTCGAAGCGGTCGCCCGGCTCGGTCGATCCGGCTCGACCTGGCGTCCGGCCCTGGCCGTGATGTACGCCGAGCTCGGCCTGCACGACGAGGCCCGTGCCGAGCTGGAGGTGCTGACCGCCGACCGGCTGGCGGCCGTACCGCGCGATGCGCTGTGGCACGGCTCGCTCTCGTACCTCGCCGATGCGTGCTGCATCGTCGGTCACGTCACCGGCGCGGCGGCGCTGTACGACGAGATGATCGGCTGGCGCGGCCTCGTCGTGCAGGTCGGTCACCTGCTCGCCGCCCACGGTGCCGTCGATCGCTACCTGGGCCAGCTCGCCGCGCTGCTCGGTCACGACCGCGAGGCGGAGATCCACTTCGAGTCCGCGCTGCGCATCGACGCGGCCGCCGGGATGCCGGTGTGGCTCGCCCACAGCCAACTCGAGTTCGGCCGGTTCCTCGCTCGCCGGAGCCGAGAGGTGGACGCCGGCCGCGGGATCGAGTTGCTCGGTGCCAGCCTGGCGACGGCCGAGCGGGTCGGGATGGCGGTGGTCGCGGCGAGGGCGCGGGCGTTGCTCGACGGCACCCCGGCCGAGATGGGGGAACGAGCCGGTCCCGCCGGGACCGCGCCGGCCGGTCTCACCGGTCGGGAGATCACCGTGCTCGATCTGATCGCCGAGGGTCGGAGCAACCGGGAGATCGGCGAGCGCCTGCACATCAGCCAGCACACGGCCGCCAACCACGTTCGATCGATCCTCATGAAGACGCAGTGCGCCAATCGCACCGAGGCCGCGGCCTGGGCGCTGCGCGGCGGATTGTCGCCCCGGCGTCAACGAGCCTCGGCGACGAGCTCCTCGGGTCGGAGCTGATCGACGCGCACGATGACGTCGGCCGGGATGTTGTTTCGGTGGGCGGCCTCGAGGATCGCCTCCTCGCTCTCCGCTTCATAGAGGCAGTAGGTCTTGCGCTTGTCGGCGCTGAGGAACGAGTAGACCCAGCGCACGCTGGCATCGTCGTTGACGGCGATGATCCCGGCGGCGCCTTCCGCATCGATGTCCAGCGCCTCGGCGAAGTTGCGCTCGACGAGGAACAGTGCCATGCAGTACCTCCTACGTGGTCGTCCGGTGCGACGATACGCGTGTTCCGCCTGGCGCGCCGCACGATTGACGGTGCGACGAGGAAGACGACGAGATCGGCGACGGTGATCTGAATCGTCAAGAAGGTTTCTCAGCTGACTTGTGTGCATGGACGAATATGTGTACGATGCGAACATGTCGGTCGACCAGGGTGTGGAGTGCCGGTTGGAGTGCCGGTTGGAGGAGCGGCTGGCGACGATCGTCGGTCAGCTCAACTCGTTGCACGCCGAGCTCGTCGACCTGATCGGCGAGGTCGCCGCCACCGATGCCTGGCACGGTGCCGGGGTGCGGTCGTTGACGCACTGGTTGACGTGGCAGGCCGGGGTGTCATCGGCGCACGCCAAGATCCTGGCCCGACTGGTCGATGCCAGGGTCACGCACCCTTCCATCATGCGTGCCTTCGCCCACGGCGAGTTGACGTTGGACCAGGCCGCGGTGGCGGTGCGGGTGCCGGCGGCGTTGGACGCGGAGATCGCGGACATGGCCAAGGTGGCGACGGTGTCGCAGTTGCACACCATCGTGCGCGCCGCCCGCCCGCCGGTCGAACCCACCGAGGAGGACCGTTCGGAGTCGTTCGACCACCACACCGACGACGACGGCGGGGTCCGCATCGGCATCGAGCTGGACGCCGACCACGGTGCGGTGTTCCGCGCCGCGTTGGAGGCGGCCAGGGACCGACTGTTCCAGGCCGGGGCGACGAGGGTGACGTGGATCGATGCCCTGATCGAGCTGTGTGAGCACTCCCTGGATGCGGAGCAGCACGTCGCCCGGCGGGAGCGGTTCCGCATCAACTGGTTCTTCGACCCGGCGGCGGATCAGCGGGCGGCGTGGAGTGACGGGTCGGCGATCCCCGAGGCGATCCGCCGGCACCTCGACTGCGACGGCATGCTCACGCCGACGTTCGTCGCCGGGGGTCAGCCGGTGTCGGTGGGCCGCTCCCAGCGGATCGTCCCGGACCGTACGCGGCGACTGGTCGAGCGCCGTGACGGCGGAGTGTGCCGGGTGCCGTGGTGCTCGAGCCATCGCTGGTTGCAGATCCATCACGTCGTCCACTGGGAAGATGGCGGCCCGACCGACACCGCCAACCTGTGCGCCCTGTGTCCCGCCTGTCACCGGGCGCACCACCGTGGCGAGCTCGGCATCGTCGGCAACGCCGATCAGCCCGACGGGCTGCGCTTCACCGACCGCCACGGCCACCCGCTGGCCGCCGCCCCGCGCACGCTGCAGCCGGTCATGCCACCAGCGCCGCCGCGGTCACGCTACGAGCACCCGCTCGGCGAACGCCTCTACCGCCGCTGGCTCACGTTCGATCACCCCGCCGACGCCCCGCCCGCCGCCGCCTAACGGCCAGACTGTGAGCATCGAGGGGGCACGTGTCGATCAGTGGCTCTGGGCCGTGCGGCTGTTCAGGACGAGGTCGATGGCGAGCGAAGCGTGCAAGGGCGGCCACGTCAGGATCAACGGCCGACCCGCCAAGCCAGCCAGCGCCGTCCGCGTCGGTGATCGCGTTGAGGCGCGGGTTGCCGATCGCGACCGTGTGCTGGAGGTCGTCCGGCTGATCGACAAGCGAGTTGCCGCACCGCTGGCGGCCGAGTGCGTCGTCGACCACAGCCCGCCGGCGCCTCCACGCGAGTACATCGCGCCGCTGTTCCGGCGGGACCCTGGGGCTGGGCGCCCGACGAAGAAGGACCGCCGCCGCCTCGACCGCCTGCGCAACCGTTGAGGACGATCGTCAGGACAAGTGGCGCTCCGTCAACGGGCGCACCTTGGCGATGCGACCGAAGTCGCGATCGACGTGCACGACCCCCAGACCGTGATGGAGCGCGGTCTCCGCGATGAGCAGGTCGGGGATGGGCGTGCGGTGCCACATGCCGTGATGGTGAGCGAGGTCGTGCTGGAGCCGCAGCGCTCGTTCGAGCAGGTCGGCTGGAGCCGTGACGGTCTCCAGCGCGGCGTGGAGATCCTGCTTGAGTCGGTCATAGTCACGTGCTGACCGTGCCGAGTAGAGCTGCTCGAGCTCGCCGACAGCACACACGAACAGAGAGCCGGCGAGCTCCTCGAGTGCTCGGCCGATCGACGGCACGTCGGTCCTCGCAGCTGCGCTCTTGTCGAGGAGCCAGCCGCTCAGCGCCACATATCCTCCGAGAGGAGCACGTCGCAGTCGACGTGGCGATGAAGCCGGTGCAAGTACCGCAGCTGTTGGTCCGCTCGCTCCCGGGACGCTCGGTCGGCTGCGTCGGCCGCCCGCCTGAGTGCCTCCTCGACGGTTGCCCTCGTACTGACCTGCCCAAGGGCGCGTCTCGCCCGGGCGAGAAGTTGCTCGTCGAGTTCGATCGTGGTCCGCTTGACCATGTGTACATCATAGCGAAGAGTGTGTACACATTCGGGAAGCCAGCCAGTCAGTGCGTGCCGTGGTCCGGATGGGGGATCTCGTGGATCGTCAGGCCGTCGATCCCGGTGAAGCCGCCCGGGTTGCACGTGTACAGCGGCAGCTCGTTGGCGATGGCGACCGAGGCGATCATGGCGTCGTAGGTGCGAGCGGTCGCCGTGCGTCCGGCCCGTCGAAGCGACGCCGCGACGTGGCCGAACGACCGCGCCGCCGCGGCGTCGAACGGGAGGGGGTCGAAGTCGGCCTCGGCCTGCTGGACGTGGGCCTGCCGGTTGGCTCGTTCCTCATCGCTCCGGGCGGCGAGTGGTCCCACCGACAGCTCGGCCAACGTGATCGTCGAGATGAGCGGCTCTGCCGGCAGCGCAGCAGGATCCCTGAGGCGAGGGAGGAGGATGACGGTGCGCGTGTCCAGCAGACCGCGCCGTCGAGCGGTCGTCACAGGGATGGATCCAGCACGCGATCAATGTCGGCGCGTACCGCGGCAGGATCGACGTGGGGCAGGTGCGACCAGCGTCGAAGGAGGTCGCCGGCGGCGGCAGCGGAACGGGGAAGTGGTCGCAGTTCCGCGACAGGGCGGCCATCGCGCGTCACGGTGAGACGTTCGCCTGCGATGACGCGATCGAGCACCTCGCCACCATGGTTCCTGAGTTCACGAACGGTCACCTCGACCATGAGGATCACTGTATCACGCGTGATACGCA
>JACCUL010000563.1 GCA_013811855.1 Acidimicrobiia bacterium | reverse complement strand
GATGGGCGTGGCGCGGCGGGGCTCGATCGCGGCCGAGCTGCTGGCCGGCGGTCTCAATCCGGCCACTCCGGTCGCCGCCGTGCAGTCGGCGACGACGGATCGTCAGGTCACCGCCCGCGGCCGCCTCGACGAGCTCACCGGCTTGCCCGTCCGCTCCCCCGCGGTGATCGTGATCGGCGCCGTCGCCGCCCTCGAGCTCGTCGCCGACCTCCTGCCCGCGACCCCTTCGGAAAGGTGAGCCGCCGCCGTCGTTCAGGAACGCACGGTGGCGACGGCGCGCATGACGTTGACGCGATCGAACGTGATGACCAGCCGCATGCCGGCGGCGTCGACGGCGGCGCGGGCCGCGGCGATCTTCGTGCGTGGACCATGACGACGGTCGGGACAGTGCGGCCAGCCACTCCCGAGTGTCAATCCGGCCCGATCACGGCCGGTGGGTCGGCCGATGCGACGAAGGCCAGCTCCTGCACCGCCCGGGTCATCGCCACGTAGAGCAGGCGGGCGCCGCGGGGCGTGCCGTCGAGGATCTCCTCTGGCGAGACGACGACGACGCCGTCGAACTCAAGGCCCTTGACCTGCTCCGGGCCGAACAGCGGCACCTCCTGCGCGGCGAGCTGGTGGAGGTGGTCGACTGCGGTCAACCCCGCGGCAGCCAGTGCGGCGGCGATGGCGGCGTGACGGGGCGGCGGGGCGACGATCCCGGTCAGGCGGTGGCGGTGCTTCACCCGCGCCGTCACCTCGGCGACCGCCGCCGCCAGCACGGTGGCGTCGGCACGGGTCCACGACGGCGCCAGGCCGTCGGCCCGCACGCTGCGGCTGGGGCTGGCGTCGACGCCGGTGAACGGCAGCAACCGATTGGCGACGTCGAGGATCGACGCCGGCACGCGGTACCCGATAGTCAGCTCGGCGACGCCGCCGGCCGTCGACCGGGTGCCGAGGTAAGCGAAGATGTCGGCCCACCGCTCCTGGCCGCCGGGCGAGGTCGACTGGGCGACATCGCCGACGAGCGTCATCGACGCCGCCGGGCTGCGCCGGCCGATGACCCGCAGGCCGACGGCCGAGTGGTCCTGGGCCTCGTCGACCACGACATGGCCGTAGGTGAGCGGTGGGCCGTTGAGCAACGAGTTGGCCTCGTCGACGAGCAGCTGGTCGGCGGCCGTCCACGCCCGCTGCCGGCCGCGGCGGCCGGGGAGCATCCGGTCGACCAGGCGGATCGGTTGCTGGGTCGGCCAGGCGGTGTCGAGCGCGGTGCGCAGCGGGCCGGCCTGCGGCCACAGGTCGTCGCGGTCGGTCCGGCGCATCACCTCCTGCCGGGCGATGGCCCGCAGCCGCGCCCGCCGCTGGTTGACGGGGATCACGGCGTCGGCGGCCCGCTCCAACCAGTCGCCGACCTCGTGGCGGCGGAAGACCAGCCGGCGGGCGCCGAGCGGCACGACGACGTCGTCGGCCGGCGGGTTGATGACGGCCAACGTCAACCGGTCGAGCTCGGCCAGCATCGCCGGCGCACCCTTGCCGGCGGCCGTCGCGGCATCGTCGGTGGCGCGGATCTCGACCTTCGGCACGCACAGATCGAGCACGGTGCACTGGCGGACGCTGCGCTCGCCGAGCGACGGCAACACGTTGGCGATGTAGTCGAGGAAGGCCCGGTTGGGCCCGATGACGAGGACGCCGTCTCGGGCCAGGCGGCGGCGGTGCTCGAAGATGAGGTAGGCGGCGCGGTGCAGCGCCACGGCCGTCTTGCCCGTGCCCGGTCCGCCCTGCACGACGAGCACCTGCTCCATCGGCGCGCGGATGACGACGTCCTGCTCCGCCTGGATGGTGGCGACGATCTCGCGCATGGCACCGGTGCGCGCGGCGCCGATCTCGGCCAGCACCGGGTCGGGGATCCCGCCGGCCACGTCGGCGGCGTCCGGGTCGTCGAGGTGCTCGTCGAGGTAGGCGGTCAGCTCGCCATCGATCATCGTGAACCGCCGGCGCAACGCGACGCCCAACGGGTCGACGCCGGTGGCGCGGTAGAACGGCGCCGCGATCGGCGCCCGCCAGTCGACGACGACGGGGTCGTGTCGGTCGTCTTCGATGTGGCGCCGCCCGATGTACCACTGCTCGGGGCGCGGGCCGTCGGTGGTGTCGATCCGGCCGAAGAAGTCGCCGGCGCCGGGCGAGCCGAGGTCCTCCAGTGCCTCCTCGACGGTGACCTCGACGTACTCGGCGGTGAACTCGTCGGCCGCGCTGTGCGGGTCGACGCGCCGCAGCCGCTCGATCATCCGCTCCCGGGACGCGCGCGACAGGTCGAGGCGCGCTCGCTCCTCGGCGAGCTCCGGGAAGGCGTCGACCGTCGCCACAGGGGGACCCGACGCTACCGGCCGCAGTACCATCGCGCCGATGGAGCAGCCGACCGACCCTGGAACCGAACCCGCCGAGGACCACGGGGAGACCGTCGCCCCGGCGGTGTTCGTCGAGGAGGAACTGCTCATCGAGGAGATCTCCATCGACGGGATGTGCGGCGTCTACTGAGGGTTCGGCCGCCGACGTCGATGCTCGACTTGCTCGACCGCCACCTCGTCCTCGACCCCCAGGTCGCACTGCGCCCCGAGCCCTTCGGCGCCCTCGCCTACCACTACGGGACGCGGCGGCTGGTCTTCCTCAAGCACCCCGACATGGTGCGCGTGGTGCAATCGCTCGGCCAGCACGACACCGTCGCCGACGCGCTCCTGGCGGCTGACATCGTCGAAGCCCGCTGGCCGACGTTCGTCGCCGCCCTCGAGTCGCTCGAACGCTCGGGCCTGCTGCGCGAGATGGTGCAGCAGTGACCGGGAAACTCATCGACGATCTCAAGGGTGGGCTCGACGCACCCATCTGCCTGACGTGGGAGCTGACGTACGCCTGCAACCTCTCCTGCGTCCACTGCCTGTCGTCGTCGGGTCGTCGAGACCGGCGCGAGCTGCGCACGGACGAGGCCGAGGCCGTGCTCGACGAGCTGGCCCGGCTGCAGGTCTTCTACATCAACATCGGCGGTGGCGAACCGATGATCCGCCGTGACTTCTTCCCGCTCGTCGACCACGCCATCGACAGGGGCATCGGGGTCAAGTTCTCCACCAACGGCACCTTCCTCGACGCCGCCGCCGCCGCCCGCCTCACGGCGATGGACTACCTCGACGTGCAGATCAGCGTCGACGGCCCGGACGCGCTCAGCAACGACCGCGTGCGCGGGGCCGGCTCCTACGACGTCGCCCGCCGGGCCATGGACCATCTCGCCGCCGCCGGGTTCGGGCCGTTCAAGATCAGCGTCGTCGTCACGCGGCACACCGCCGAGCGCCTCGACGAGCTGCTGGCGCTCGCCGACTCGTACCGGGCGCAGCTGCGCGTGACGCGGCTGCGGCCGTCGGGGCGCGGCGCCGACTCGTGGGCCGAGCTGCACCCGACGGCCGAGCAGCAGCGCACGATCTACCGCTGGCTGCTGGCCCACGGCGATCGCGTGCTGACCGGCGACTCGTTCTTCCACCTCAACGCGCTCGGCGAGCCGCTGCCGGGGCTCAACATGTGCGGCGCCGGGCGGGTCGTCTGCTTGATCGACCCGATCGGCGACGTGTACGCGTGTCCGTTCGTGATCCACGGCCAGTTCAAGGCCGGGTCGGTGCGCGACGCGGGTGGGTTCACGGCGGTGTGGCGCGACAGCACGCTGTTCGCCGAGCTGCGGCAGCCGGCGTCGGCCGGCGCGTGCGCCAGCTGCGGTAGCTACGACGCCTGCCAGGGCGGGTGCATGGCGGCCAAGTTCTTCACCGGGTTGCCGCTCGACGGTCCCGACCCCGAGTGCGTCGTCGGGCACGGCGAGCGGTTGCTGGCCGGCCTCGGTGCGGGCACCGCGCCCCGCCCGATGGCCGACCACTCCCGACCGGTGACGTTCCTGCGCCGCGCCGTGCCGGCGACCTAGGTTCTGAGGAGCGTTCGGTGCGCTCAGCGACCGCCAACGCTCCTGAGAATCGAGGGCTCCGGTCAGCGCAAGGCCGGGTCGCGAAGGGCGAGGCGGGCGGCGTGGAACCCGCACATGCCGTGGACGCCGCCGCCGGGGGGCGTCGACGCCGAGCACAGGTACAGCCCGGCGGCCGGTGTGCGCCATGGGTGCCGGCTGAGCACGGGGCGGGCGACGAACTGGCGCCAGTCGGTGACGCCGCCGGTGATGTCGCCGCCGACGTAGTTGGCGTTGGCGGCCTCGATGTCCGCCGGCGGGCGGACGTGGCGGACGATCACGGTGTCGGCGAACCCGGGCGCGAACCGCTCGATCTGGGCGTCGATGCGTGACGTCATGTCGACCGTCGAGCGCGCCGGGACGTGGCTGTACGCCCAGAGCGTGTGCCGGCCGCGCGGCGCCCGGGTGGGGTCGAATCGACTGGGTTGGGCGACGAGCACGAACGGCCGCTCGGCGTGACGGCCGGCGAACATCGTCGCCTCGCCGGCGGCGACCTCGTGGAACGACCCGCCGAGGTGGACGGTGCCGGCGTCGGCGACGACCGGGTCGGCCCACGGCACGGGTTCGCTGAGCGCGTAGTCGACCTTGAACACGCCCGGGCCGTGGCGGAAGCGCCGGAGCCGTCGCCGGTACCGTTCGGAGAGCCGGTCGCCGGCCATCGCCGCCAGGTGGATCGGCGCCACGTCGGCCAGCACGACCCGCGACGGCGGCAGCTCGCGCAGGTCGGTGACGCGGTGATCGCACTCGACGCGCCCGCCGTGCGTGGCCAGCAGCGAGATCAGCGCGTCGGTGATCGCCTGCGATCCGCCGGCCGGGATCGGCCATCCGACGAGGTGGGCCAGTGCGCCGAGCACGACGCCGAACCCCGTCGTCATCACCCGGTCCAGGGGCAGGAACGAATGGGCGGCGAGACCGGCCAGCAGGGCGGCGGCGTCGGGTTCGTCGAACCGGCCCGCCACCGCGGCGGCCGAACGCACGCCGCTCAGCCCGAAGCGGGCCGCGGCGAACGGATGACGGGGGAACGACAGCGGGGCGAGGAGGTCGTCGACCAGGCCGATGCCGACGGTCGTGAACGGTCGCATCAGGCGCGCCCACGCCCGTCCGTCGACGCCGAGGCCGGCGGCCGTCTCGGCGACGGACCGCTGTAGCAGCACCGCCCGGTCGTCGAGGACGTGGGCCAGCGGCACGGGTGGTTGGATCCAGCGCAGGCCGTGCTGCTCGAGCGGCAGCGCCCGCATGGCGGCCGACCCGAGCCCCAGCGGGTGGACGGCCGAGCACACGTCGTGGTGGAAGCCGGGCTCGGTGAGCTCGGCCGTGGTCGCCCCTCCACCCGGGGTCGGCGCCGCTTCGTAGACGACGACGGAGCGCCCGGCCATGGCCATCGTGACAGCGGCCACCAACCCGTTCGGGCCCGAGCCGACGACGACGACGTCGAGATCAGGGGACCCGGGCACGACATCCACGGTATCGACGCACCTGCGCCACGTTCCGTGCCGCGCGGTACCGTCGGCCAGATGGCTCACCGGTGGGATCGCGGGCGTCGACGCGCCGCGGCGTTGACGCTGGCCGTCGCCGCGCTCGTGGTCACGGCGTGCACGACGACGACGTCCAGCGACCCGACGGTCGCCCCGGCCACCACCGTCGACGTCCCGGCGACGACGGCGGCTTCGTCCGCCTCGCCCGGCGTGACGACGATCCCGGCGCCCGTCACCAGCGGCCCCGACATCGCCGGTCCGACCACCATCGCACCGACCACGCCGACCACCGATCCCCCGCGCCAGGACCCCCCGCGCACCGATCCGACGGCGACACGGCCGCCGGATCCCAACCGACCACCCCGCGTCGACGCCGCGGCCTTCGCCGTCTACGACATGCGGGCCGGGCAGATGCTGGCCCAACGCACGCCGAACGCCGAGCTCCAGGTCGGCAGCCTGATGAAGCTCCTGACCGCCGCAGTGGCCTACGCCGCCGGCGACCCGACCAGGCAGTTCGAGATGCCGGCCGGCCTGCTGATCTCCCAGGACGAGTCGAACATCGGGCTCGTCGAGGGCGAGGAGCTCCCCCGCGACCTGCTGATTCGGGCCATGCTCATCGTCAGCGCCAACGACGCCGCCCGGGCCCTCGCCATCGACATCGCCGGCAGCGAGGCGGCGTTCGCCGGCCTGATGAACGACGCCGCCGCCCGCCTCGGCCTCGACCACACCCGCGCCGTCAACGCGACGGGGCTCGACGCCGACGGCCAGTACTCGTCGGCCGACGACATGGTCCGCCTCGGCGTGCGGTTGATGGCCAACCCGTCGTTCCAACTCACCGTGCGGCGCCGCGATGCCACGCTGCACGACTTGCTGTTCCCCGCCACCAACGACCTGCTCGGCATCTACCCGGGGGCCGACGGCATCAAGACGGGGCGCACGAGCGAGGCCGGCTGGTGCATCCTGGCGTCGGCGACCCGCGACGGTCGGCGCATCGTCGTCGCCGTGATCGGCGCCCCGACCGAGGAGGCCCGCAACGCCGCCGCCATCGGCCTGCTCGACTGGGGCTTCAGCCAGTGACCGAGCCGGTCCGCATGGGGACGGCGACCGGCCGGTGGGTGCTGGTGGCGACGGTGCTCGGCTCGGGCATGGCGATGCTCGACGGCACGGTGGTCAACCTGGCCCTGCCCCGGATGGGCGAGGACCTGGACGCCTCGTTCGGCGGGCTGCAGTGGATCCTCAACGGCTACACGCTGACCCTGGCCTCGCTGATCCTCCTCGGCGGCGGGCTCGGCGACCGGCTCGGGCGGCGGCGCGTGTTCACGATCGGGGCGGCGTGGTTCACCGTCGCCTCGCTGTTGGCGGGCGTCGCCCCGACGGTCGAGGTGCTGGTGGCCGCCCGCGTGCTGCAGGGCATCGGCGGCGCCCTGCTGACACCGGGCAGCCTGGCCATCCTGCAGGCCTCGTTCCACCACGACGACCGCGCCCGCGCCATCGGCGCGTGGTCCGGACTGGGCGGTGTCGCGGCGGCGATCGGTCCGTTCCTCGGCGGGTGGCTCGTCGACGCGCTGTCGTGGCGGTGGATCTTCCTCATCAATCTGCCCGTCGGGATCGCCGTCGTCGTGCTCGCCCGTCAGCACGTGCCGGAGTCGCGCGACGAGCAGGCGAACGGGCGCGTCGACGCGCCGGGCGCCGTCATCGGCGCGCTGGCCCTGGCCGGGCTGACGCTCGGGCTCAGCGAACAGAACTGGGCGCTGACGGCGGCCGGCGCCGCCGTCCTCGTGACGTTCGTCGTCGTCGAGACCCGTCGCGCCCACCCGCTGCTGCCGATGGCCGTGTTCCGCTCGTCGGCCTTCAGCGGGACCAACATCGTGACCGTCCTGCTCTACGGGACGATGGCCGTCGTGTTCTTCCTGCTCGGCCTCGTGTTGCAGGGGCCACTCGGCTACTCGCCGCTACGTGCCGGCGCGGCGACGGTGCCGATCACCATCGCCATGCTCGCCCTGTCGGCGCGGGCCGGTGCGCTGGCCGAGCGGATCGGTTCGCGCCTGCCGATGACGGTCGGCCCGCTCCTCGTCGCCGGATCGCTGCTGTTGATGACGCGGATCGACGAGGGTTCGTCATACGTCAGCGACGTGCTGCCGGCGATCATCGTCTTCGGCCTCGGGCTGACGCTGACCGTCGCGCCGCTGACGGCCACCGCGCTGGCGTCCGTCGAGGACCACCTGGCCGGCGTGGCGTCGGGCATCAACAACGCCGTGGCGCGGACCGGACAGCTCCTCGCCATCGCCGCCGTGCCGGCGCTGGCCCAGTTCGTACCCGGCCAGCCTGTCGGTCCCGACGACCTGACGTCCGGTTTCCACCGGGTGCTGTGGGTGGGCGCGGTCGTGCTCGTCGCGGCCGCGGCGGTGTCGTGGACCACCGTCGGCCGCGGCGCGCCCGGTACGGCCGAGGCCGAGTGCTTCCACTGCGCCGCCGGCGGCCCGCCGCCCCCGGTGCGCCAACCCGCTGCTGTCGGGGCCAATCGACCACCGACTGATCCGACCCTTTCGGTCAGCGATCCGGACGCATCCGGTCGGGATCGCTGACCAGAACGCCCGGAACCGGGCCGATCACCCGTCCGGGCGGACGATGCGGTCCAGCAGGCCCGGTCGCTCGAAGATCGGGCCGGGGCGGATCACCGGTCCGATCCGGTCCGGCCGGGTGACGACGACCTCGGGGCGCTCGAAGATGTCCAGATCGAACTCGCTCCCCGGTCGGCCGAAGCGCGAGACGGTGACGGCGATCGTGCCGCCGACGGGCACCGGCTCGCCGGCGAGCGGATCCTGACTGAGGACGAGCCCGGGTCGGATCCCGCCGAACTCGAGCGACTCGGCCAACGTGAGGCCCATGCGCTGGGCGGTCGCCCTGGCCACGGTGATCAGCAACCCCTCCAGCGCGGGCGCCGCCACGATGCCCTGGACCGTCACGACGACCGTCGAGCCGATCACGGCCTGGGCGCCGGCGGCCGGCCGCTGCGATGTCACGACGAGCGTGCCGGGCCGGATCGGGCCGGCATCGATGTGCAGCCGCGCCGCGACGACGAGCCGCTCGGCCTCGGCCAGACCCAGCCCGACCACGGCGGGCACGGTCACCACGCCCTCGGTGGCGACGACGACGGCGACGACAGAGCCTGGTGGGCGCGCCGAGCCGGCGACCGGCTCCTGTTCCATGACCACACCGGGGGCGACCTCACCAGACGGCCGCAGCTCGCGCACCTCGATCACGAGGTTGGCCGCGGCCAAGGCCTGGCGCGCCGCCTCCTGGGTCAGGCCGACGACGGCCGGCACGATGACGGCCACGACGACCGGGGCGCCGAGGACGACGCTCACGCCGGTCCCGCGAACGACCTCCTCGTCGGCGATGGGCGTCTGCTCGACGACGAGCCCCTCCCGGCCGTCGGCGGGCACCGTCGACGTCCCCGCCAACACCAACCCGGTCTCGGTCAACCGATCGGTGGCGTCGACGATGTCGAGCCCGGTCAGGTCGGGGACGAACACCCGCGTCGACACGCCGACGACCAGCGTCACGACGGTGCCGGCGTCGGCCGGTGTGCCGGCCTGCGGGTCCTGGACGAGGACGGTGCCGCTGCCCTCCGTCACCGGCTCGTCGACCCGGGCGACGACGTAGCCGAGCGACTCCAGCTCGTGCACCGCATCGGCGAACGTCCGCCCGATCACCCGCGGTACGCCGACGGCGACGGTCAGCTCGACCTCCGTGCCGGCGACGACCGACGACCCCGGCGCCGGCACCTGGAACACGACCGTGCCGGGCACCGAGTCCGACGACCCGGCGTCGCGGCGCACCGGCGCCACGCCGAAGCCGGCGCTGGTGATCGTCTCGATCGCGACGGGCACCGGGCGGCCGAGCACGTTCGGCACGACAGCCCGCTGGCCGCTGCTGACGACGACGTCGACGGCCGTCCCCGGATCGACCTCGTCGGCGGGGAGCGGCCGTTGCTCCAACACGCCGCCGACCGCCACCGTCCGCGAGGGGCGCCGGCGCACGCCGCCCAGCACCAGGTCGGCCTCCGTGAGCCGGGCCGTCGCGGCAAGCTGGTGGAGCCGGCGCACGTCGGGGACCACGGTGGCCGGGCGGGCGGCGACGGACACGTCGACGGTGCCGTAGAGGAAGCGGGACTCCCCCGCGTCGGGACGCTGACCGACCACCGTGCCGATGTCCCGCGTGCTCGCCGCCGGCGTGACCGCACCAAGCGTCAAGCCGGCGGCGTCGCCGGGCCGGCCGAGCTTCTCCAGCACCGGAGCGGCGGCCGCCTGCAGCCGCCGCGGCACCGCGTCGACGGACAACCCGTCGAGGTCCGGCACCTCGACCGACCACGGCTCGGCGACGGTCACGGCGACGGTCGAGCCGATCGTCACCTCGCGCGGGGCCGTCGGGCTCTGGCGGACGATCGTGCCGGGGCGGGCACTGCTCGCCACCGCTTCCGGGTCGCGATCGGTGAGCCGCAGGCCGACCTGGCCGAGCACGGCGGTGGCGATGGCCGGCGTGCGGCCGCGCAGGTCCGGCATGCGGACGCGGCGCGGGACGGCCATTCGCAGCACCACCACGGTGCCCTCCTCGACGGCGGTGCCGGCCGGCGGGGTGGTCCCATCGGCGACGGGACGGAACACGCCGGTGACGACCTCCACCGGATCCTCGGCGAC
>JACCUL010000539.1 GCA_013811855.1 Acidimicrobiia bacterium | reverse complement strand
GACGACGGGGCCATCGTCGACCGGCGTGTCGTGGACGCTGGCATTCGGCTCCGCGCCGGCCTCGAGCCCGTCGGCGTGGGCATCGCCCGCCCCGCGCTGCTCGTCGGACCATCGGAGCTCCTGCTCGACCCGTGCTCGCTCGTCGGCGCGGATCTGCTCCTCGTCGAGCACCATGTCGTCGGGATGCTCATCGGCATCATGTCTCGGCTCCACCATGACAACCTCCTCGGCTGGGGTCTCCCGAGGGTTCCCGCTGCAGCAGCGCACCAACCTTCGGTCCTCTGTCCCCCGTTCGCGGTGTTGTCGTGTCGCCGTCCGAGACGGCGGGTACCGAGATCGCAACTCGGCCTTCCGTGCCGACGGCTATCACGAAGGGAGCACCACGATGAGCAACATCACAGAGAGCATCGACGTCGACGTACCGGTGTCGACGGCCTACAACCAGTGGACGCAGTTCGAGTCCTTCCCGCAGTTCATGGAAGGCGTCGAGTCGATCGAGCAGGTCACCGACACCCGGAGCCGGTGGACGGTCGAGGTCGGCGGGGCGACGCGCACGTTCGTGACCGAGATCTCCGAGCAGACGCCGGACCAGCGGGTGGCGTGGACCACCGTCGAAGGCGACATCGGCCACTCCGGAGTCGTCTCGTTCCACCACCTCGACGACAACCTCACCAGGGTCACCTTGGACATGGAGGTCGAGCCGGAGGGGTTCATCGAGAAGGTCGGCGACAAGCTCGGCTTCGTGAGCCGCCGGGCCAAGGGCGACATGCAGCGGTTCAAGGAGTTCATCGAGGCCCAGGGCCACGAGACCGGGGCCTGGCGCGGCGAGGTCGAGCGGGACTGACGGCCGCGCTCATCACGGCGGAAAGGGCCACCGTCCCCCGACCGCCGCGGCGGCGCGCTCGTTGTCCTCGTCGTGACCGTGCGTGAGCACGCCGACCACGACTCCGTCGCGGCCGTACCACACGGTGGTCCCAGCCGAGGACCGCTCGACCTCGATGGCGCCGTGACCGTCGCCCCACGCCACGTATTTGAGAGTCTGGCCGGCGATCGTGGACCAGAACCCCGGCACGTCGGCCCACGGCGCTCGACCGCCGGCAACGCGGTCGCCGAGCGTCCGCCCGTGACCTTGGGCGTCACCCCAGTGCTCCACACGCAGGCGGCGCCCGGCCCGCTCGTTCCAGGCCGCGGCGATGTCGCCGATCGCGTCGAGGCCGTCCACCGCGGTCGCCATCACGCCGTCGACCGGGACGGCGTCGTCTTCGAGGAGGCCGACCGACGCCAGCAGCTCCGTCCGGGGTCGCGCCCCCACCGCCATGATCACGTGTGCCGCATCGACCGAGGGGCGGCCGGTCACGTCGACGACGACCGATCCGGCGTGGTGGCGGACGGCTCCGACGGACGCGCCGAGCACCAGCTGCACACCGGCGTCGCGCAGCCAACCGGTGATGAGCTCACCGACCGGCGCACCGAGCCGACCTTCGTGCGGGCGATCTTCGTCGCTGACGATGGTGACCTCGACGCCCTGCTCGGCCAGTCCACTGGCGACCTCGCAGCCGACGAACCCGGAGCCGATCACGACAACCGGGCCGCTCATGCCGGCCAGTTGGGCGTGCAGGCGTTCGACGTCGGCGGCCGATCGCACGGTCAGGTTGCGGGCGTCGTCGCCGCCGGGCACGGGCAACGTCCTGGCGGCCGACCCGGTGGCGACCACGCAGCGTTCCCAGCGGATCGGCTCCTGTGACGTGACGGCCAGTCGAGCGGCGAGGTCGAGAGCGGTCACCGAGCAACCGAGCATCACGTCGACGTCGTGGCTCCGGTACCAGGCCGGGTCTTCCAACGACATGTCGGCGCGGTCCGTGGCACCGACCAGGTACTCCTTGCTCACGGCCGGCCGGAAGTACGGCAACCGATCGTCGTCGGAGACGAGCACGACGGGTCGGGTCCCTCCGGCGTCGCGATAGGTCGACACGAACGAGAACGCTGCCGCGCCGCCGCCGACCAGCAAGATCGTGTCGTCCGAGCCGCGCATCGTCCCCCTCTCTCCGCTGGCGATGGCGGTGAAACCGATGTGGTCCGGACAGTGCCGCGGCGTCCCCCGGTCGGGGGGTTCGCGTCTACGCCGGCGCGTCGCAGGGAACCCATTGGCCACCATGGCCACCGCTCTCGACCTGCGCTGGATCGGTCCCGCGCTCGACGGGAACCGCTTCGTCGTGGTGGCGCCCCACCCTGACGACGAGGTGCTGATGGCGGGCGGGGCGATGAGGTGGGCCCAGAACCTCGGTCGAGCGGTGCTGATCCTCGCCGTTTCGGACGGCGAGGCGTCACATCGGCGGTCCGCGCGCGTCGACCCCGAGCAGTTGCGCACGCGTCGCGCCACGGAGCGAGCCGAAGCGCTCTGCCGGCTGGGGCTGACCGACGTCGAGGTCCAGTGCCTCCGTGTGCCCGACGGCGACTGCGCGTCGTCCGTGGAGGACATCGCCACCGTCTTGCGCGGTCAGCTGCGACCGTCGGATGCCGTCGTCGGACCCGCTGCGGAGGACCGCCACCCGGACCACGTCGCCGTGGCCCGGGCCATGCGGATGGCGAGCGGCGGCCGCCGCTGGTGGGAGGCGCCGACGTGGGCGCTGGTCCATGGGACCGATCCCCCGCCGACGTGCCAGCTCGACCTCGGCAGGGAGACGTGGAGGGCGAAGATCCACGCGATGGCCGCGTTCGAGTCGCAGCTCGTCGCGCTCGGACCCGACGAGTGCGACGGTCCCGTCGTCCACGCCCACGAGCTGCGGGCGATGCTGCGCCCCGTCGAGACGTTCGCGGCGAAGACGGCGTGACCACGACACCCTCCCGATACTTCGATGCCATGTGGTCGACGTCCGACGATCCGTGGAATCACGGCGGTCGGTGGTACGAGCAGCGCAAGTACGACCTGACTGTCGCCGTCCTTCCGGCCGCCCGCTACCGCATCGCGCTCGAGCCGGCATGTGGGGTCGGGCTGCTGACGGTTCGGCTGGCCGAGCGGGCCGACGCGGTGATGGCCTTCGACGCATGGCCGCGCGCCGTGGCCGTCGCCACCCGACGGTGTCGTCAGTTTCCGCACGTCTCAGTGGAGGTGGGCGACATCCGGTCCGGACCGCTGCCACCCGCAACGCCCGCCGATCTCGTCGTCCTCGGCGAGGTGCTCTACTACTTCGACGAATCGCGTTGCCGCGAGATCGCCACGCAGTGGTTCGACGCCATCGAGCCCGGCGGTCACCTGGTGGCGGTGCACTACCGGCCCTCGGTGGCGGAGCACGTCATCGGCGGCGACGCCGCCCACGCGGTGCTCCGTGATGCCCTCGGCCCTCCGATCGTCGCCGTGTCCGATCCGGGGTTCCTGCTCGAGGTGTTCGAACGAGCGTGATCCTCGGGCGTCGTGGAATGGTGTGCCAGTGAGCGAGCGAGTCTTCGAGCGAGCGAACGAGCATCACGGTGCTTCTTCGTCGCCGGCTTTGCGGCGACGGGCTCACTGGTGGCCCGTGACGGACTCGCCGTCGGACTCGTCGCACGACTCGGGGGCGCACCAGTGAGTGAGCGAGTCTTCGAGCGAGCGAACGAGCCGTCGGACTCGTCGCACGACTGGGGGGTCCACCAGTGAGCCGTCCGATCGAGCTGTTCGAGCAGTTGCGGGCGAGCGGGCAGCTCGTGCTCCCGATGCCGGGGGCGGGACGCACCGCCGAGCGGCATCGACGACTCGTCGAGATCGGACGACGGGACGTCGCGGTGGCCCGACTCGCCGAGGCGCACACCGACGCCCTCGCCATCCTCCACGAGGCGGGCCGGGCGCCGCGACCTGACGCCCGCTACGGCGTCTGGGCCGCCGAGGATCCGACGGCCGGGTTGCGCCTGGCGGCCCCCACCCCCCACGATGCCGGTCACCTGTCGGGGAGCAAAGCGTTCTGCACCGGCGCCGGCCTCGTGACCCGCGCCCTGATAACCGTGCCCGGGCCGGGCGGGGTGACGCTCCTCGACGTCGACCTCGGGGATGCCGCCCGCATCACCGTCGACACGTCGAGCTGGGTCACGAGCGCCTTCGCCGGGACCAAGACCGGCGTCGTCACGTTCGACCAGGTGCCGATCGACACCGATGACGTCATCGGTGGCGATGGTTGGTACCTCGACCGGCCCGGCTTCTGGCACGGCGCCTGTGGCCCGGCGGCGTGCTGGGCCGGCGGTGCGATCGGGCTGATCGACTGGGCCGTCGATGTCTCGGCTTCCCGTCCCGCCGAGCCGCACCGGGACGCCCACCTCGGCGCCCTCAGCGCCCTGCGCTGGCAGATGCTGGCCGTCTTGGACACGGCGGGGGATCAGATCGACCTCGAGCCGACCGACGCCGAGACGGCGCTCCAACGGGCGTTGATCGTGCGCCATCTGATCGAGCGGGCGGCGACGGAGGTGATCGATCGCATCGGCCGGGCGACGGGGCCGCGACCGTTCGCGTTCGACGCCGAGATCTCGCGACGCCTCGCCGAGGTCCAGCTGTACATCCGCCAGTGCCACGCCGAACGGGACCTCGACACGCTGGGCCGGGCGATCAGGGAGCACGCGCCGCCGCCCTGACAGGCCCGCGATTAGGTGCCCAGGGACGTGGGTACCGCGTCGGGACTCACGTCGTTCCGGACCTCGGGCGGCGGGCGCTCCCCGACCTCTCTAGGAACACCATGCCACCGAGAAAGACCACGAATTCCGCCGCCTCGAAACGATCGGACAGCGCCCCGAAACGCACCCCGGCCAAACGATCGGCCAAGGACCGCGAACGCTCCGCCGCCGCCTTCGACGTCGGCGCCGGTGGTGAGACCCACCAGACCGTGGCCGATGGGGCGGCGCGGTTGACGACCCAGCAGGGGATCCCGGTCGCCGACGACCAGAACACGTTGAAGGTCGGCGAGCGCGGACCTGCGCTGCTCGAGGACTTCCACTTCCGCGAGAAGATCTTCCACTTCGACCACGAGCGGATCCCGGAGCGGGTAGTGCACGCTCGCGGCTACGGCGCCCACGGGTTCTTCGAGCCGTACGAGGGCGCGTCGACCCTCACCCGAGCCGACCTGTTCCAGCGTCCGGGCGAGCAGACCCCGGTGTTCGTGCGGTTCTCGACGGTCGCCGGCAACAAGGGCTCGTTCGACCTGGCCCGCGACGTCCGTGGGTTCGCCGTGAAGTTCTACACGCAGGAGGGCAACTGGGATCTCGTCGGCAACAACATCCCGGTCTTCTTCATCCAGGACGCCATCAAGTTCCCCGACGTCGTGCACTCGGTGAAGCAGCAACCCGACCGCGGGTTCCCCCAGGCGCAGTCGGCCCACGACAACTTCTGGGACTTCATCTCGCTGATGCCCGAGGCGACCCACATGGTGATGTGGACCATGTCAGACCGGGCGCTCCCCCGCTCGTTCCGCTTCATGGAGGGCTTCGGGGTCCACAGCTTCCGGTTCATCGACGCCGCCGGCGGGTCCCGATACGTCAAGTTCCACTGGAAGCCGGCCCAGGGCCTGCAGTCGGTGCTGTGGAACGAGGCGGTCAAGATCAACGGAGCCGATCCCGACTTCCACCGCCGCGACCTGTGGGACGCCATCGGCAACGGTGACTTCCCGGAATGGGAGCTCGGCGTCCAGGTGTTCGACGACGAGTTCGCCGACAGTTTCGACTTCGACATCCTCGATGCGACCAAGCTGATCCCCGAGGAGCTCGTCCCGGTGACCCCGATCGGCCGGATGGTGCTGAACCGCGTCGTCGACAACTTCTTCGCCGAGACCGAGCAGGTCGCGTTCTGCACCCAGAACGTCGTCCCGGGCATCGGCTTCACGAACGACCCGCTGCTCCAGGGACGCAACTTCTCGTACCTCGACACCCAGCTGAAGCGCCTCGGCGGGCCGAACTTCACCCACATCCCGGTCAACGCGCCGAAGTGTCCGGTGGCCCACTTCCAGCAGGACGGGCACATGGCGATGACGAACCCCGTCGGGCGCATCAACTACGAGCCCAACTCGGCCGCCGGTGACGCCCGCGGCCCTCGGGAGGACCCGGCGGGGGGCTACACGACCTTTGCGGCCGAGGAGCAGGGCGCCACGGCCCGGGTGCGTTCGGAGTCGTTCGCCGACCACTACAGCCAGGCCCGCCAGTTCCTGATCAGCCAGACCCCGACCGAGCAGACCCACATCGTGAACGGGTTCGTGTTCGAGCTCTCGAAGGTCGAGAACCCCGACATCCGGACACGCATGGTCGCCAACCTGCGCAACGTCGACGACACGTTCGCGGAGCTGGTCGCCGACGGGCTCGGCCTCCCCGAAATGCCGGCCGCCGCGCCTGCGGCCCGGGCGCCGATCACCGATCTGCCCGCCTCGGCGGCGCTGAGCATCATCCACAACGGTCCCGAGACGTTCGCCGGACGCAAGGTCGGGGCCCTCGTCACCGACGGCACCGACGCCGAGCTGCTCGCCAGCTTGCGGGCCGCCGTCGAGGCCGAAGGCGCACTGATCGAGCTCATCGCCCCCAAGATCGGCGGCGTCACCCTCACCGACGGCAAGCTCGTGCCGGCCGATCAGAAGATCGGCGGCGGACCGTCCATCCTGTACGACGCCGTCACCGTCCTCGCGTCCGTCGACGGTGCGGCCTTGCTGGCCGGTGACGCCGCGGCCAAGGACTTCGTCACCGACGCGCACGCCCACTGCAAGATCGTCGGACACGTCGAGACCGCAGCCGCGCTCCTCCAGGCCGCCGGCGTCGCCGAGCTCGTCGACGACGGCTACGTGGCACTCGACGACGGCGACGTCGACGCGTTCGTCACCGCCTGTCGCCAACTGCGCTTCTGGGAGCGTGAACCAGCCGTCGATGCGCTCTGACATCGCACGGCCGCGCCGGTCGCAGCCGATCCGCGCCCCGCGCCCAAGGCCATCCGAAACGGCGCGGCCGCGC
>JACCUL010000536.1 GCA_013811855.1 Acidimicrobiia bacterium | reverse complement strand
CGCCGTGACGGCGGCGTGCTGGGCGGCCTTCGTCCACCAGGAGGCCGGCCGGGCCGCCGCCGCCCGCCACGGACCGATCGGGTACCTTGCGCGGGAGCTGCTCGACGAGATCCCGGCCGTGCTCGCCTTGAAGTGTCAGTAGCGGTAGTGCTCGGGCTTGAAGGGGCCGGCGGGGTCGACGCCGATGTAGTCGGCCTGCTCGTCGGTCAGCTTGGTCAGCTTGACGCCGAGCGCGTCGAGGTGCAGTGAGGCGACCTTCTCGTCGAGACGCTTGGGCAGCACATAGACGCCGACCGGGTACTGCGCGGTGTTGGCGAACAGCTCCATCTGGGCGATGACCTGGTTGGAGAACGAGCAGCTCATCACGAAGCTCGGGTGACCGGTGGCGCAGCCGAGGTTCACCAGCCGGCCCTCGGCCAGCACGATGACCTGATGGCCGTCGGGGAACCGCCACACGTCGGTGCCGGGCTTCAGTTCGTCGCGGGTGGCGCCGCTGCGGGCCAGGCCGGCCATGTCGATCTCGTTGTCGAAGTGGCCGATGTTGCAGACGATGGCGTTGTGCTTCATCCGCGCCATGTGCTCGGTGGTGACGATGTCGGCGTTGCCGGTGGCGCTGACGAACACGTCGGCGGTGCCGATGACGTCGTCGATCGTCGTGACCTGGTAGCCCTCCATCGCGGCCTGCAGCGCGTTGATCGGGTCGATCTCGGTGACGATCACCCGGCAGCCCTGGCCGCGCAGGCTCTGGGCGCAGCCCTTGCCCACGTCGCCGTAGCCGCAGATGACGGCGACCTTGCCACCGAGCATGACGTCGGTGGCCCGGGCGATGGCGTCGACGAGCGAATGGCGGCAGCCGTACAGGTTGTCGAACTTCGACTTCGTGACCGAGTCGTTGACGTTGATCGCCGGGAACAGCAACTCGCCGTCGGCGTGCATCTTGTAGAGCCGTTTGACGCCGGTGGTCGTCTCCTCGGTGACGCCCTTGATCGCCGCCGCCATGCGGGTCCACTTCGACGGGTCCGTCTTCAGGGACCGCTGCAGCAGTCCGAGCACGATGGCCAGCTCAGGGTTGCCGGCAGCCGTCGGGTCGGGCACCTCGCCGGTCTTCTCGTACTCCACGCCCTTGTGCAGCAGCAGGGTGGCGTCGCCGCCGTCGTCGAGGATCATGTTCGGGCCGTCACCACCGTCGGCGGCGCCGGGCCACGACATCATCTGCTCGGTGCACCACCAGTACTCCTCGAGCGTCTCGCCCTTCCAGGCGAAGCACGGCACGCCCTGCGGGTCCTCGACGGTGCCGTTCGGTCCGACGACGACGGCGGCGGCGGCGTGATCCTGGGTGGAGAAGATGTTGCAGCTCGCCCAACGCACGTCGGCGCCGAGCTCGACGAGCGTCTCGATGAGCACGGCCGTCTGGATCGTCATGTGCAGCGATCCCGAGATGCGGGCCCCGGCAAGCGGCTTGGTGGGACCGAACTCGGCTCGCAGTGCTCGCAGGCCGGGCATCTCGTGCTCGGCCAGCAGGATCTCCTTGCGGCCGAAGGGGGCGAGCGACAGGTCGGCGACGCGGAAGTCGCGCCTCGCGGCGAGGGTGGCAGTCATGTGGGGCGGCTCCTACGAGTCGAAGGGTTGGGGGCGGGCCGGGGCCTGCTGGCACCGATCGGGTCGGCCGTCGCTGGTGCAGACCTTACCGGGTCGACGTGGCCCGCAAGCTGCCGTCCTCGATGGCCGCATCCCAGGACGCCTTCTCGTCGTCGGTCGCCGGACGGGCCTCCTCGACGAGCATCACGGGGATCGTGCCGTCACGGATCTCGTACACCCGCCCGAGGCGCGGGTTGTAGAGCACGTCGACGTCGGTCACGTGATACAGCGCGCCGTGGTCCTCCGGGCAGACGAGGATCTCCAGCAGGACGGGATCGAGAGCCATTCGGGAAGACACCTTTCTTCAGACGCTGGTGACGAGCGACAGGATCTCGGCGACGCGCCGCTCGCATTCGTCGAGCGAGACGGCCTCGAGGTTCAGCCGCAGCAGCGGTTCGGTGTTCGATGGGCGCAGGTTGAACCACCACGTGTCGCAGTCGACGGACAGGCCGTCGAGGTGATCCTGCTCGCAGTCGCCGATGGCGTCGGCGACGTGGCCCATGACGGCGACGGGATCGGCGACGTGGGTGTTGATCTCACCGCTCTGGGCGTACCGCTCGAACGGCTTGCGCACGACCGAAAGCTGCTGCTGCGACCGGCTCAGCTCCTCGAGCAGCAACACCGAGGCGATCAGCCCGCTGTCGGCCCGGAAGTTGTCGGCGAAGTAGTAGTGCGCCGAGTGCTCACCGCCGAACACCGCGCCGGTCTCGGCCATCACCTGCTTGATGAACGAGTGGCCGACCTTCGTGCGCACGGGGACGCCGCCGTGCTCGCGGATCACCTCGGGAACGGCGCGCGAGCAGATCAGGTTGTGCAGGACCGTCGCCCCGGCGTGGCTGCGCAGGATCGCGGCGGCCAGCATCGCCGTCGTCGTCGAGCCCGACAGCCCGGCACCGGACTCGTCGACGACGAACACGCGGTCGGCGTCTCCGTCGAAGGCCAGCCCGAGGTCGAACCCGCCGCTGACGACGCGGGCCCGCAGGTCGCGCTGGTTGGCCGGCTGCAACGGGTCGGCAGGATGGTTGGGGAACGTGCCGTCGAGCTCGCCGTACATGACCTCCAGCTCGATGCTCGCCAGGCGCTCGAACACGGCCGGCACGACAAGGCCACCCATGCCGTTGGCGGTGTCGGCGACGACGCGCAGCGGGCGCAGCGTCGACGGGTCGACGAACGACGTGACGTGGTCGACGAAGGCGCCGAGGAGATCGGCGCTGCGCCGCCTGCCACGGGTGGCGGTCGGCGAGCCGTGCCCGTCGAGGACGGTGCTGGCCACGGCCTTGATCTCACCGAGCCCGTCGGTGTCGACCGGGCGGGCGCCGGCGAGGCACATCTTCACGCCGTTGTACTGGGCCGGGTTGTGCGACGCCGTGAAGATGGCACCGGGCACGTCACGGGAGCCGGAGGCGAAGTAGAGCAGGTCGGACGAGGCCAGGCCGATGTCGCACACGTCGACGCCCTGGGACAGCACGCCGTCGACGAAGGCGTCGACGAGGGCGGGGCCCGAGGGGCGCATGTCCCTGGCCACGACCATCTCCGGACGGGCCGCGTAGCGGGCGAAGGCCACGCCGAGCGCGTGGGCGACCTCCGGGCTGAGCTGGTCCGGGACGGTGCCCCGGATGTCGTACGCCTTGACGATCTCGTCGAGTCGGTGCATGGGCGGACGGTCAGGGTACCGGGCCGGGCGGCGGCGGGTCGTGACCCGACATCTCGGGCTCGTCCACCACGTCCGGCCACGGTGGCGCCGGCCCCCACGCGGGCGGGGGTGGCGGCGTGCCGGCGTCGGCCGTCGCATCCTGGACCCGGACCAGACCACGGCGCCACATCACGATGGCCAGCGCGATCCCGGCGAACGTGACGACGTAGAAGAACAGGTCCGTCGAGCTGGGCTCGAACTGCATCGAGACGTCCGTGCTCGTCGGCACGACGACCATGAAGTTGGGCGCGATGCGGTACGGCCCCTCGGCGCCCTCGACCGACCAGTTGGGGAAGTAGCTCACCCGTACGAGCACGGGCACGCCGACCTGGTCAACGCGGAACGAGAGCGACTGGTCACCCATCTGCACGTCGCTGACCGTGATCTCGGCGAGCGCGACCGGTTGGATCGTCTGCTCGGGCACGACGATGTCGACCTGCTTGCCGCGGGTGTCGGGATCGGCGGCGTTCGGGTCGGGGATCAGGCGGCTCTCGTCGGGGCGGACGTCGATGCGCGGCCACGAGTCGGGGCCGTCGTCGGCGGGCATCGCCACCCACTCGTCCTGGTGCTGGAACCAGCTCGTCCCGAGCTCCAGGTTGCGCTCGCGCTGGTCGCCCCCGCGATGGTTGACGACGACCGGCTGCACGGCCAGCGGCTCCACGATCGTCGAACCGACGACGCGGTAGATCTCCCAGGGGCCACTCTTCGCCAGCAGCTCGAGATCGTCCTGGGCGCGAGCTTCGGCCTTGGCCGGGTCGGTGCGCACCATGAGGTAGCTGACGCCGAGGTCCCGCAGGTGCTGCACGCCGACGGCGGCGTCGTTGTCGACGTAACGGAGCTCGCGCACCGGGTTGGAGCTGTTCTCCGAGATCGCCGCCGTGGCGAGGAAGTGGTACGGCGTCGTGCCCGACGCCTCGAAGAACAGACCCTCCATCGACTGGATGCAGCCGTCGGTCCAGTGCGGCAGGAGCATCAGCGCCATGGTCGTCCCGTACCGCCCGTTGTCGGAGTTGTTCTCCCACGTGGCCCGACCGCAGCCCTCGGTCCGGCCGATGTCGGCCATCGTCTGGACCAGGTCGTGGTACTCCGGGTAGTGCTCGCGTCCCTCGTACCCGCGGAAGTTGTAGCTGGACCAGCCGTCCCCCTGGGCGTCGTACACGACCTTGTCGTCGTCGGGGTGGGGGGTCTTGTAGAAGGGGCCCCAGCCGTAGATGCCGGCGCCGTCGATGGTGTGACGCTGGCCGCCGGGCAGGACCTCGAACATGAAGCCCAGCACCACGAGCACGCCGAGCGCGGCGGCGCCGAACGTGTACGAGCCGCCGCCCCAACCGATGCGCTCGCGGGGCGCCCGGTTGCGGGCGAGGTTGGCGAGGTAGCCGGCCACCTCGATGATCCCGATCATCATCAGCAGGTAGCGCAAGAGGTAGATCCACGGCAGCAGGCGCGGGTTCCACAGCAGTCCGATCACCGGCAGGCTGCCCTGCGTGGCGTACGTCAGGACCACGGTGCCGAGCGCGGTGACCCCGAGCGCCGTGCCGGTGCGATGTCCGCGGGCGACGCAGGCCACGAAGCCGATGACGGCCAGCGACATGACGAGCACGTCGAGGGGAGGCGCCAGCGGGAAGAACATGTCCCAGAACGAGTCGCTGGCCCCCTCCGGACGGCCGCCGTACTTCATGTCCGTCATGTACTGATGGTTGAGCATGAACGGCCCGTACCAGAACAACGACAGCAGGAGTGCGGTGACACCGACCAGCGCGCCGTGGGCCAAGCGCTTCCAGCTGATCCAGACGAGCAACAGCACCAGGGCCGCCGGGGCGATGTAGAACGCGCCGACCAGGCCGTGGCACAGCGCCGACAGCGCCAGCAACACGGCGGTGGTCGCTCCGTTGCGGCCCGTGCGCAACGTGTGCGCCAGCATGCCGAGACCGAGCATCCCGAGCGTCAGCGCGATGGAGAACGAGAACTCACCGGCCATCGTCGACTTGAGGTTGCCGCCGTAGATGCTGAAGCTCTCGTCGAGCGCGAACAGCAGGCCGGCGAAGGCGAACAGCTCGGGAAGCGGGTAGCGGAAGCGGGCCAGGCGACCGAACGCCCAGCAGGCGGCCGGGAACGTGACGAGGCCGGAGATGGCGACGAGCTTGAACGCCACGCCGTACGGCACGAGGACGTCGAGCATGGTGATCGCCAGTGCCGGCACGACCATGTAGAAGCGGTAGGCCGGCATGCCGGCGTACCAGTCCATCGTCCAGCCGCTGATCTGGAAGTTCGACAGCAGGGAGTCGCGGAGGTAGGAGGGTCCCCACACGTGAGAGCCCATGTCGCCGCCCGTCGGCGTGGTCCGGTCGAAGATCAGGTCGGCTTCCGGGTTCAGCGGGTTGAAGTGGACGACGTTCATCATCACGACCGTCGTGATGAGCAGCGTGATGGCGGTGACGACGAAGCAGATCGCCCGCTCCGTCGTCCACGGCGCCTCGAACCACTCCGTGGGGCGGCGCAGGATCCGCCGGCCGGCGCGCGCCGCCCAGTGCGGGGACGCCGCCGCGTACCCGTCGGCCGGTGTGGCGTCGAAGACGTCGTCGTCGAAGTCGTCGTCGCCCAGGTCGTCGTCGATGGGTGCGGGTGCAGGCGCGGCGGGGCGCTCCTCACGGGTTCGTCCGTGGGGCGGCGCGTCGACTATCGCCTCGTCGTGCTCGATGACATCGTCAGTCATGGCCGCCCGCGATCATGCCAGGAGATCGGCCGATCCGACCGTCACGATGGGGAGCCACGACGCGAGCGGATCCCGTCAGACCGCCAGCAGGAGGCCGGTGGCGTTGAACGCCACGTGGGCCACGACGGACATGCCGATGCGCTTCGTGAACAGCACGCCGGCGCCGGCAACGAGGCCGAACACGAACAGGCCGGGGTACTCGACGGGCCGGAAGTGGATCAGCGCGAACCACGCCGCGGACGCCACGAGTGCCACGGCGTCGTCGAAGCGGGCGGCCAACGAGCCCTGGATCATCCCCCGGTACACGAGCTCCTCGACGATCGGCGCGCCGATGCAGACCATGACGACGAGCAGCACCATCACCGCCCCGTCGGCCCGGTCGACGAGGCTGTCGGCGTTCTCCGAGAGGCGATCGTCGGAGAACGTGCCCTCCCAGATGGCGCGCAGTGGCAGGTAGACGACGGGGACCACGACGAGCTGGGTGATCACCCCGATGGGCACGCCGATCAGGTCGATCGGCGCGAACCGCAGCCGGTAGTCCTCGACCGGGACACCCGAGCCACCGCGTTGCGAGGCCGCCCAGAGCCCGGCCAGGTAGGCCGCCCACGTCGCCACGAGCCCGGCGAACACGTAGCCCAACGGCGTCGTATCGACGCTGTCGGCGCCCGACGAGGCGACGATCACACCGGCGATCAGGTTGCCGGCGACGAACGCCACCAGCCACGCCACGACGGCCACCGGCACGTCGATCCGCCGGCCGGCGTCGCGCAACTGGGTCGAGCGCAGGCGAAACAGCACGGCGGACCACCCTACGCAGTCCGCCCGTCGATGGACCGGGGACCGCTCAGTAGCCGGGCGGCGGGGCGCGACCGCCCGTCAGCTCGCCGAGCAGGCCGGCGAAGGCGATCGTCGTGCGGTCCCCGAACAGTGGCCCGACGACCTGCACGCCGACGGGCCGGCCCGATCCGGCGAGGCCGGCGGGCGCCACCGTGGCCGGCAGATGGACACCGCCGACCGACTGCAACCATGCGAACTGGTCGGCGTACGGGCGCCGCACGCCGTCCACCTCGATCTCCCGCTCGTCCACGTCGCCGGGCGTGTGGACGAACGCGGTGGTCGGGGTGACGGGTGTGAGCAGCACGTCGTAGTTGTGGAAGAAGCCGGCCCAGGCCGCGCCGAGCTGCGCCCTGCGTTCGAGCGTGACGTTGAAGTCGCGGACCCGCTGCGTCACGTTGCGCGCCCAGCGGACCGGGGGTGAGTCGTCGTGCGGGTCGCTGGACGCCGCCCGGTCCACCAACACCTCGTAGTCGTCGGGTGGGACGGAGGCGCTGATCGCGGCCTGGATGAGAC